>JAPPQC010000021.1 GCA_028817225.1 Gammaproteobacteria bacterium
GGCACCGGCGCGTTGATGCGCGTTACCTGCGTCCGCGGCACCAGGCCCAGCGAGTATTCGTCGGCCAGCGGGACATTGCCGATGAAACTGGCGGTCGCCGTCGTCGGACGCGCAGCCGGCCGGTAGAGGTGCGGTGTCAGGGCGCCGGAATCCGCCACCAGCCCGGTAATCTCCCACACCGCCGACTCAGCCGATGTGCGCGTCGCCGTCGCAAACATCCGACCGCCGCTTGCCATCACCGCCTCCGACGCGGTGCTGCCAACCGGCGTTCTCGACAGCAGCAGCAGCAGCGCCTCGGAGGGTTCGCTGTCAAGCGACGCCCTGATGACGAGCATGCCCGTCGTGAAGCGGCTCTGCGCGTCCATGTTCAGTTCCGGTATCCGCCAGATGACCTGCTCCGGCAGGTTGCTGTCGGTGTTCGTCCTCACCGCCCACACGCCGTCCGCCGAACGCGCAAGCCATGCAATCGTGTGGTTTGTGCTCGGCGCGATGTCGCCCCAATCCACCGCCGCACAGCCGCCTTCCGACAGCGGCGCGTCGTAGTTCGACGGGAACGGGCTGCTGCCGGCGCACTGGTAGGTGCCGTCGTAGCCGAAGGTGTCGCTGCGGTAATACGCGGTAATCGTCTGCGCCGCCGTCTGCGTTGACAGGGCGGGTATGCTCAACACGCCCAGGTGCGCGCGCACGCCGTGTTCGCGGATGCCCGAATACGCCACCGGGTTGCGCGAAGCCGTGCGCCTGATGTCCAGCACCGGCTGCTGCGCATCGGTAACCGCCACAAACGGGTTGCCGGCGTCGCCGCTGATTCTCGCCTCCACCGCATCCGGTATGCCGTCGCCGTCGGCGTCGGCCGTCAGGTTGGCGGCGAGAACCGGCAGCAGCACGCTGGTGCCCGTGGTCATGTTGCGCCCGCCCGGCCCCGCAAGGCCGCGCTCCAGCGCCGTGTCGTAAATCGCGTTGCCGCCCGAGTGCGCGTAGTCAACCATCACATTGGCCGCGCCGCCCGTGATCGCGCGCGCAAGCGTCAGCCTCAGCGCCGGGTTGGTCTCGTCCGGGAACGCCGCAACCGCGCTCACCGCAATGCCCGCCGCCGCCGACATCGCCGGCGCGCAGCAGTTTTCGGTTACCGTGAAGTCGCCGGCGTTCAGCGTCGTCAGGCTGGCCGCGTCGGTCGAAGCCGTCGCCCCCGACGGCGACGCCAGCACCTTGATGTTCTCGTTCATCTTCACCCACAGCACCTGCTGGCCGCCGGTCCAGCCGGGCTGTTCATCCGGGTCGGCGAAGCGCGGCGCCGCCAGATCAAGGCGGTTGATCACCGCCGTCCCCGATGTGGCGGCGGCCACGCTGATGCTGCCGCCGGCGCCGCGCGCACCGGTCAGCCGCAGCGTGAAGGTGTCTTCCTCGTCATCGTCATCCCTCGCAATCGCGACGCGGACAATGCCGGTTGTCACCGCGTCCGCCAGACCGGTCGGAAAGGCGATTCTGATTCTCTCGGTGCCCGTCAGCGACACAAAGTCGGCATCCACCGTGGTGCCGTGCACCACTTCCCAGTCAATCTCAACATCGCGCGTCGGAATGCCGCCGATGAACTCCACCGGGAACCTCGCGGAATCGCCCTCGTTGGCCGCCGGCGCGTCGCCGACCGACACCGTGGTCGGGTCGTCGTCACGGACGATGATGCTTGCAGTCGCAATGTTGGCCACGCTGACAGCGCCCGCGCTTTCGCCCCCGGTGACCCGGATGACAACCGTCTGCGTGTCCTCGTTGAACGAGTCTTGCCGAGGGTCAAACCGCGCTGCAAATCTCTGCACGTTAATGTTATAGTTGAAAGCGGACATTGTAAGGGTTGCCACATTGGCCGTCTGCTCCACTGTCACCGTTATTCCCCCTTCCCCGGCTTGCCACGCATTGGCGCCGTCAACTGATCCGGTTGCGTCAAGCGTGAATACAAGGCTGACATCTTCGGTGGCCTCTGTCCCCGTGTAATCGCGATAAGTGAACGGAGCGCAACTGGTGCCTTCATGACATTGCAGGGTCGTCAGTGTGCGAGACAGGATGATAGTGTCAGCCGTGTCTATCGCAATGGTTCCGTCCAGGCGCGGCGGCAGCGCCACATCCGTGTTGGCCTGCGCCAGTTCCCACAGCAGCGAGAATGCCTCGTCGCCCTCGTTCAGCCTGTCGTTCACCACTTGCAGCGAGACGGTCGCCGAGGTGCCGGCGGCGGCGCCGGCGTCAAAGGTTACCGAGCCGCTGGAGGCCGTGAAGTCGGCCGTTTCCGCCGGATTGGCGTTCGCGCCCACGGTCGCGGTGCTGAACCGCCAGTTCACCGTGATGGCATCGGTCGCCGTGCCGCCGGACGGGATGTCCAGCGTCATCCGGTACAAATCGGCGCCGGCGCCGCTTTCCTGCAGCGGGCCGCTGCCGGATATGCGGGCAACCGACAATATCTGCGATGCCGCCGTGTTCTCCGGTATCGTTACCTGCGCGTCGCCGCTGGCGGGGCTTCTGGCAACCACGCCGGTTTCCGGCGTCAGCGTCGCAGAGGCGCCGAGCGTCACCGTCAGCGTCTCTTCGTCTTCCGCCAGTTGGTCGCTGTTGATGGACAGCGTAATCGTCGCCGTGCTCTGGCCCGCCATGATGGTGGCCTCGCCGGAGGCGCTCGCCGCCGCCGCCGCGCCCGTGCCGCCGGTGATGTCCGGCACGGCAGGCGTGTTGGCGTCGCCGGTGTTGCCCTGCGCGCCCACCTGCGCCGACCACGGCACGACGATATCGCCCGGCGCCGTTACCCTGCCATCGTCCGACTGCCGCACCAGGTTGATGTTGAACCGCGCGTCGCCGCCCTCGGCCACCGTGCTTTCAGGCGCCGTGATGGTGTAGTAGGCGTCGTCGTTGTCGGTGATGCGAACAACAGGCGCGCCGCCCGCCGCCGCGCTCACCATGCCGGTCTGCGCCGACCCGGTGATGTTGCCGGGGGCAATCTGAAAACCTTCCGCCACCTCAACCAGGCTGTCGTCAACCAGGTTAACCCTGAACTCGGTGCTGGAAGCGCCGGCAGCCACCGTCACACTGGCGGGAACGCCGCCGTGCTCCGCCGAATCCAAAGCGCGCAGGCCGCCGGACAAGGCCCCGCTGACTGTATCCAGCGCCACGCTCACCGTGCCTTCCGCCGCGGCGCTCAGGCTGAGAGTGAACGCCGCCTCCGCGCCCTCGTCCGCCGTGGCCGGCCCGGTGATGGAATAGGTAATCGGGTCGCTCTGCGCGATGGTCACCTCAACCGAACTCGGCGCCTGCACCAGCGCGCCGGTGCCGCCGCCGCCTTCTGCCGTGCCCAGCATAACGGCGACGGTTTCGGCGCTTTCATTCAGGTTGTCGTCTTCAATCCGCAGGCGGACATTTTGCGTGCCGGTGCCGGTGAAGGTCAGCTGCGTAGTCATCAGCGTGTAATCGCCGGCTTCCGCAGGGTTGGCGCCGGAACCGGCGGCGACGGTAACGGGCACCGTCACATTCGACTCCAGCGCGATGCCGGTCAGTTCAACGGGGATGTCAATGACATTGCCTTCCTCGCCGTTCGCTGTCGCGGCGCCGAACGCCACGAAACGCTGCGCGGCGAGGTTGGCCGGAATCTCGTATGTGGCGCTGTCGCGACCGCTCTCTACGATGATGCTGCCCGAGCCTTGATACTGGTCGGTGATGCGCGTGAGGGAGACGATGAAGGTTTCCGTGCTCTCCTCGCGCCCGTCCTGCACGGCGGACACACTGAAGGACCCGAAATTGCCGCTAACAGCGTCAGTGGGCGGGGTCGTCAAAGTGCCGGTTATGATGCCGGCCGCTCTCGCACTGATTGCAATGGCGCCGTTGCCTGAGTTCTCCTGGGAAGTCAAATCCCGGGCATTCAAATCGCGTTCGCCGTCGCTGTTGGCGTTTGCACGGGTGGTGCTGCCCGCGCGGGTGTCCAGATTGGTCTGGGTAACCACTGCGGCCATCCACTCAATCGTAATCGGGCCCTGGCGGGAGTTGCCGCTTCCTTCCAGTAAATTGCACCCGGCAGTCTGCTGGCCTTCCATTACCGATATCGCTGCGCCAATGCAGCTGAGGCCCAGGCGAATATCGTCGTTTTGCGGGATGGTCGCGGTGGCCGTGTCGCCGGCGCCGCTGATTGCGCCCGCCGTTTGCGGCGTGCCGAGCGTCAGCGTCAGCGTCTCGGTGCTTTCGTTGATGTTCTCGTTCCGGATTGGCACTGCAATCGCGCCCTGCGTCGTGTCGGCGGCAATATCCAGCAACAGGCTGACGGGATCCCAGTCGTCAAAGCCGCCGACGCCGGTGGCGGCGAGTGTGTACCGCAGCCGCACCCGCTCCGACGGCACGCCGCCGGTCAGCGTAACCGCAAACGAAGCCGTTTCACCCTCGTTGACGGTGCCGGCATCGGCGACGGCCACCGTGAGGGGGTCATTGTCGGTGATGGCCGTCTGCTGCGGGCCGGAGAAGCCGGTGCCGCCGTCGGTGCGGGGATCGGCGACGCTGAGACGCACCGTGAAGGTTTGCGTGCTCTCGTTCAGGTTGTCGTCAGCCGTCCCCACCATGAACTGTTTTGCGGTGCCATCGCCCTCGGTGCTTGAGAACTGTATCGTGGCGGTGGGCGTGGTGTTGCCGGCAAAGTCGGCGGTGTCGGCGCCCGACTCGCCGGCGCTCTCCACCACCCAGGTTACATCGGTGTTGGCCGTGAAAGCGCTGCCGTTCAGCGTGATGGTGTAGGTGCCCATGTCACCCTCGTTGAGGCTGGCCGGGCCGCTGAGGCTCAGCGTGCGCGTTGCCGACGAACTTTGCGCGATGATGACGCGCGCCCTGTCATTCTGGCCGGCGGCGGCCCGGTTGCCTCCGCCTGTGCCGCCTTGCGAGCCGCCTTGGTCACCGCCGCCGGTGCGGCTGCGCGCAGCCGAGCCGATGCTGACCGAGCCGGCGTTCGCCCCGCCGTCCGCGGTGTTCAGCGTTACGATCATGGTTTCCGTGGCTTCCGGCGTCGCGTCGGACAGAATCGCTATCCGCAGGGTTTCCATCGCCGTATTGGCGGGAACGGTGATGCGGCCCATGCCCGCGTCGGTGTAGTCAGACGCCGTTATATCATCGCCGCTGATGCCGTACATCACGGTGATGGCGTCCGCCGACTGCCCGCTCAGGCTGATGGTGAATTCGGCGTCGCTGCCCTCGTTCACATCCTCCCGGACGGCGGCGATGTTGACGGTAACCGCGTCGTTGTCGTTGATATTCCTTGTCTCGGAATTGGGCGTGCCGGCGCTCACCATGCCCGCCACGCCGGACTCCGGTGTGATGGCGCCAAGCGTGACAATGATGTTCTCTTGCGCCTCGTTCAGGGTGTCATCCACCACGCCAATCGAGAAGTTGGCGGTGCGATCACCGGGGGCAAACACCACCTGGCGCTGCGCCGGCACCGTGATGTCAGCCGGAATTGCGGCGCTGCCCGACACATTCAGGGCCACGACAACCTGGCCCTGCGATTCGTGGTCCATGTTCACGGTAAAGACGGTGGTGCCGGCAGCCTCCGGGACGGCGGCGCCGCTTCCGAGGCTAACCAGGGCGTCGTCATCGTCGTTGATGGTGACGGTCTGCGGGCTGCCGCCGATGCGGGTGCCGCCGTCGGCGGTGACACTGGCGATGCTGATCGCCACGCTGAAGGTCTCGTCAGGTTCGTTCAGGTCGTCGGCGCTGACGGGGACGCTGAATGTCTTCATGGAGCCGTCGCCGTCACCCGTGCCGAAGGTTACCGTGCCGTTGGTCGTCATGATGTCGGCGGCGGTGGTGGCGCCGTGGGTCACCTGCCAGTTAACCGGGGTGTTGCTCGTGTAGGCGTCGCCTTCGTGCCGGACGCGGAAGTTGACATTTGTTGTTCCGCCGCCGTTTCCTTCGGCGACGGTGGCGGCGCTGACCAACTCAAGGGTGAGTATGTGCGCGGCGGCGGCGATGACGGCCGTCGCGCTGCCCCGGTCGGCGCTGACCTCGACTCTGCCGCCGGCAGCGTCGGTCGTCAGCGTGCCGAGGGTCACAGTCAGGGTTTCGCTGGTCTCGCCGGCATTCATGTCGTTGAGGATGTCAAACCGGATTTCGGCGCTGGTGCTGCCCGCCGGAATAGTGATGGGGCTGCTGACAGCCGGGTTCTGGTTGTAGTCAGCCGCAACCGCGTTGCCGCCGATGGTGAACGGCACGCCGATATCGGCGACCGAACCCGACGCCGCGCCCGCCAGTTCGGCGGTGAAAGTGACGGATTCGCCTTCCCTGACCAGGGGCGGGTCCGCGCTGATTGCGATCGTGATGTCGTCGTCATCAACGCGTTTCAGCGTGATGGGGCTGGCGCCTACGACACTGCCGGCGAAATCGCTGGCCGCTGCTGTCCACTCAATTCTTATGTCGCGCTCGGCTTCGTTCAATTCGTTGGAATCGGCGGTGAGAAACACCTCGACCGAGGTCACAATCACGCCGTTGGGCCTGAGACTGTAGTTTCCGCGCGGGATTAAATCGAGCGTGCGTACGAACCGCTGGTTCAAGCCGGCCCCCCCCAGTATTGAACTCTGGGTTCCGCTGTCAACCGTGCAGCGAGTCAAAGCCTGGCAGCCGCCAATGGTGTAGCGAATTTGGAGTCTATAGTGCGGCTGAAACACACCGCCGTTAAAGACGATTCTGGCCACTGCCGTCGAGCCCGCGCCTTCGACCGCATCGCGGATGCGCTCCATGCTGACCGTGATTCGGTCATTGTCCTGAATTGTGACGGTAACAGCGCTGCTGGCGTCGCTTACCCCGCTTGCGCCGCCACCGCCGGCGGTATTTCTGGCGCTTGCCAGATGGAACCTGAATATCTGCTCGTTCTGGCTGTTGTTGCTGCGCCTTTCCAGGATGTTGTCGTCAACGGGGTCAAAAAGCACCTCGGCCCTGTAGTTGTTCGCCTCGTTCAGTGCAATCGTGCCCCTTTTTCCGTCCGGCGCGTTTGAGGGGCCTATGCCGAAGCTGCTCAGCTCGCGGGGGCCGCCGGCATTGATGGCGTGAAGCATGCTCGTCACACCGGTTCCGGTTACGATGTAATCTTCGGGGTCGGCCAGCCACCTTCTGAAACGCGCGTTGTTGTTGCCTGAGCCGGTTTCGTTGTCCCTGGCGGTCCACGACACTTCAATCGGCGCTGTCGGCCTGATGCCGTCCGCGATGTCAACGACAATGATGACCGGATCTCCGTCTTCCATGACTGTCGCCGTTCCCGAGACCATCGCCTGCACGCGGGCGGTGTCGTTGGCGGGGATGGTCACCGTCTGCGGGTCGGGCGTCGCCGAAGTGCCCGGCGCATCGGTGGTGATGGAATAGGCAATCGAGAAGGCCTCCTGCGGCTCGCTCACGGTGTCGTCGGCGAGGGTGACGACAAAGGTTTGGCTCGTCTCCGAGGCCGTGAAAGTCAGTGTGCCGCCCGGCAACATGCCGCCCGGGAAGTCGTCGGCGGTGATGTCCACATCGCCGGTGGCGGCGGTGGCGGTTACGGCCCAGGCCATCACCACGCTGTTGGCGCCGAGATCGGGGCCGGAAACGGCAAGCGTGTAAGTCGCAGACGCACCTTCGGCTATCTCCGTTGCCGCCGCGGGGCTGTAGGCAAAGGAGTAGGCCGATGCCGAGTTTTGGGGAATCGTGATGTCGGCGCTGTTGGGGCTGCCAATCGTTGCCGCGCCGGCGCCGGCGCCGCGCTGTGTGATGCTGTCAAGCCTGACGGTCAGGGTTTCGGCGGCTTCCGCTTCTCCGTCCGAGCGAATCGCCAATTCAATGACGGCTTGGGTCATGCCGGCGGCCAGGGAGACCGTGCCGCCGCCGTTGTCGGTGTAGTCGGTGGCGCTCCCGCCCAAGACCGTGTAGCCCGCCTCGATAACCCCTTCCGCGCCCGCTGCCGCGCCGTTCATCGTTACCCTGAAGCGGGCGTTCGAGCCCTCTTGCACCATCTCGTCGCCGACTCGGGCGATGGACAGCGTGACCGGATCATTTTCCATGATTTGCACGGTTGCGGAATTGGGGCTTCCGGCATTCACCGTGCCCGCGCCCGTGCCCGCGGTGATTGTGCCGAGTGTGGCCACAACCGTCTGCGCCGCCTCGTTCAGGGTGTCGTTCACAATGCCGACGCTGTATGTCTGCTCGGTTGCGCCGGCCGCAATGACCACCTCGCGGTTGCCCGCGGGCAGGGTGTAGTCGGCGCCCATGGCACTGCCGCCAATCGTCAGCGGCACGGTAACGGGGCCTGCCGACATGCCGTCCATCGTTACTGTGAAGGTCGCCGTGCTGTTTTCCGCAGCCGAGGTCGGGTTGACGCCGATGCTGACCGTGCGCGGGTCGTCGTCGGTGATGGTTACCGTGGCCATGTTGGTGGTGCCCAGGCTGACGCCGTCCACCGCTTCGGTGAGGTTGACGGTGAAGGTTTCATTCGCCTCGTTCAGGGTGTCTTGCGTAACCTGGATGCTTGCGTTCGCGCTGCGCGCGCTGTGCCCGAGCGTGATGGCGCCGGCGCTGATTGTCGTGTAGTCGTCGCCGCCGGTCGCCGTGCCGTCCACGGTGGCGTAGGCCAGGTTGAAGTCGCCGCGCTCAATCGCGGTGCCGGCCGCCGGGGATGTGATCTCGGCGGTCAGCATCGCCGAAGCGGCGCCCTCGCCCACTGTGACAGCCGACGCGCTCCAGGCGACGGTGATGCCGTCGTCGTCGCGGATGTTGAGGGCGACGGTGTCGCTGCCGGAGGTGGTCGCGCTGTCAATGTTCGTCAAGTCGGCGGCCTGCGGCGCGTTCAGCGCCACGAAAAACTGCTGGTCCGGCTCGGGAATTGCGTCCTGCACGGCCTGGATGCTGTGGCAGCGCACGCGGTTGGCGTTGTCAAGCGTCAGTGTGGCGGACGGAATCATGAAGTCCGCCGCAACCGCCGCGTTGGTCGGGCTGCCGGTTCCGGTCGCCAGTGTCACCCGCGCCTGCGCGGCGCCAATCGGAAAGCCCGGCGCCGGATCAACAATGGCGACGCAGACATCCACTGTGGCGCCCTCCGCCACATCGGTGGCGGTTTGCGGGAACGGGTTGCCGCCCGCGAGGGCGTCCACCAGTTGCAGCGTGATGTCGCGGTCGCTGGCGGCGATGGTTACCGAAGTGCTGCTGACCGCGCTGTCCGCCGTCCGCGCCTCAAGCACCAGCGTTTCGGCGGCTTCAAACAGGTCGTCGTCGGTGATGGTCAGCGTGACCGTGCCGTTGACCGGGTTGCCTGCGGTGTCGGTGGCGTGGGTCATCAGCATCAATGTGCCCTGCGAGTCCGCCGCGCCGATGCCGGTCGGCGCCGTGATGTCGTAGTCGCCGGTGGTGATGCCGGTGCCGGTCACCGCGAAATTCACCGGCACGGCGGTGGCGAACGGGCCGCCCGTCAGCGTTACCGTGAATTGGGCGTCGGTGTCGCCTTCGTTGAAACTGGCGCGGTTGGGCGCAATGCTGACCTCCGGCGCCGGGAAGTCGTCGTCTTGTATCGTTACCGTTACCGTGTCGGCGCCGATGGCCGTCAGCGCCGGCGTGTCGGTCATCGTGCTGATGCGAACCGTGAAAGTCTCGCCCGCGCCGAGTTCAATGTTCTCGTCGTTGGTCAGGGTAACGGGGATTTGCACGCTGCGCGTGCCGGCGCCGAGCGTGAACTCGGTGGCCGAAATCGCCGTGAAGTCGGCGTTGGCGGCGCTGGACGCGGTGCCGTCGGCGGTGGCGTAGCTCAGGTTGAAGTCGCTGCGCTCAATCGGCTGGCCGGCCGCCGGGGATGTGATGACGGCGGTCAGCGTAACCACGCCGTCGGCCTCGTTGGCCGTCACCGCCGTCTGCTGCCAGCCGACCGTGATGGTGTCGTCGTCCTGTATGGCCGCGTTCTGGATGAAGCCTTCTTGATACTCTATCACGCATTCATTGCAGCCGGCGTTAATGCTATAGCCGAAACCGACGCCCTCCTCGTCTTCAGGGATGGAGTCTTCCAAAAGCCGGTATGCGAAATCTACGGTATTGCCGCCACCCGTTATGGCTTTTGTTTGCCCCGGTTGAGTGCTTATATCCTTGAAGCGGAAATCAGGACGCGGATGGGCGGGCACCGTGCCCGCGGTGGGGGCGACGCCCGTGTTCTCCACCGTGCTGCCGCCGATACCGGCGCCTATCGTGATTTGGCCGGTGACGGGATCCACGCCGTCCCTGCGGTAGATGGTAACAGTGAACTCCCTGTTCTGCTCGATAATGCGAACACCCGGGTTGGGAGAGCCGACGATGACCTCACCCGGAAAACCGCTGCCCGACACATAAACGCCGCGCGGCGGGAACACGGTAACCTTCAGCGTGGCGCTGCTGGCCTCGGCCGGCTGGCCGGGCACCGTGGAGCGGCCAATCAGGCGGAAGAAGTACTCATCCGTCGCGACGACCCTGACTCCGTTGCCTCGCCTGTCCATGGCCCTCGGCGCGGTGAAGGTGGCGCTGGCGACGCCGGCCGCGTCCGGCGCGGTGGCGATGGCGGTGGCCGTAACGCGGCGCGCGGCGCCGGTGGCAATCTCTGCGGCGTCGGCGGCGGCTGAATCCACCTGCACCCACTCAAAACTCAGCGTGCTGGCCGGATTGTCGGCGGCGTCGCGCTGAACGCTGCCGGTCAGAACCAGGCCCGTCGCTTCTTCGTTCACCCGCATGTCGGCGCCGACGCTCACCGTCGGCGCGACGGCGGGCTGCACGGCGGCCTCTTCCACCGCTATCGTAACAACCGCGTCATTCGTGTTGCCCGTGATGGTGTCGGTTACGACCACCCTGAAGAACAGGACACTCGCCGCAGACGGCGCGGTGAAGGTCGTGATGGCGGTGGCCGGGTTGCTCAGGGTGACGAGGCCGGGGTCGCCGGGGGGGAGAGGGTTGTTGTTGCCGTCGTCGGCGCTAACCTGCGACCAGGCGTAGGCCAGGTTGACCGTGTTGCCGGCGGCGTCGCGGCTGCCGGTCGCGTCCAGCCTGACGCCGGCGCCGGTGTTCACCGTCTGGTCGGCGCCGGCATTGGCCGTCGGCGAGCCGTCGTCGTCGCTGACGGTGACGGTCGCGACAATGCTGGTCCGCGTGGAGTTGTCGGCTCGTACGCCGTCCAGGCGCAGGTAATAGGTTGTTCGCAGCCCGTTGCCCTGGTTCGGCGCGGTAATCATCGAGTCAAGGGTGTACGGCGCGGACCTGCCGGCGCCCAAATCCCGCTCGCCGAGGAAGGTGAATCTGGCGGGGCTGGTCACGGCGGCATCTGTGCCGGGGCCGTCAACCTGCACCCATCGCCCCCTGAGGGTGATGCCGGGACCGTTGAGAAGGATTCTGCCTTGCAGATCGACCGATGCGCCTTCCACCACGCTCTGGTCGGTGGTGATTGCATACACCACCGGCGGCGAACCGTCTATGACTTCAATGGTTACGATGTCGGTGGCCGTGGAGCTCATGCCGCCGGCCTCGGCGGCGCCGCTCAGGCGGAAGTAATATTCGTTGTCGGCCAACTCGGTCCCGTGATTGTCGGCGGGCGCCAGCATCGGCGCGGTGAAGGTCGCGGTGGAAACGCCGGCCGCCCCCGGCGTGCCGGTGGCGCCGGTGAGCGCGCCGACATAATCGGGGCCTGAACTGACCACGGCGGCGTCGTTGGCGGCCGAGGCCACCTGCTCCCAGGTGTAACTCAGTGTGCCGGCGCCGTTCACTGTGCCGGCGAGGGTGACGGTGCCGCCCTCAAGCACATTCTCCTGGTCGGTGCCGGCGCTGACCGTCGGCGCGGACACGGCGGCACCGGCGTTAATCTGGCCTTCGACTCTTATCGGGTCCAGCGCGCTCCCTACCCTGATGCTCGGATTCCTCAGGACGATGGCGTAGGTCTCGGCGACATTATCCGCGTCACCGGACACCACCGGCACTGTGGCGCTGGCGCTCGTTGCAGCCGCGGGAATGCTCAGGGTGCCTGAGAGGGACCCGGTAAGGCCCACAAAGTCTTGCCTGGACACCGGGTTGGCGCCCCTGGTCCTTATCTGCCATAGCGCCGTGACATCCTGAGGCACCACACCCTCGGCATGTGTGACAGTGATGGTTATCACCATGTCCTCGCCCTCGTTCACGGCAGCCGGCCCGGAGATGCCAAAAGTGCGAAGAGGGGGGTTGACGAACTCGACAGTTACAATGGCCGTCTGCGTGCTTGCCTGTGCCTCCTCTCCAGCGACGACTTGCAGTTCAAAATGCCTGCGGGTGCCGGGGAAATCCCAATACCGGATACTATTGGCGGTTTCCGTCTCTGGCCTTCTGAAGAATTCCACCGTTACTCCCGGCTGATTGACATTGGCGGGGAGGCCCGTCGCGTCGCTGACTGTCTGAGTCAGCACGTTCCAGTAGTGGTAGTTATTCGAAGAACGAAGATTGCCGGGACTATGAACCGAAGTCGTCGGACGAGCAACTCCTTCGTGTGCCTGGTCCCGGCGATCGGTGGGAGACATGACGCCCCTCAGGGAGTAACGCAGGCCAGTGGTGTTGCCGCCCGCGTTGGTGCTGTCGGCAAGCGTGAGGTACACAAAATCCCTCGGAAATTCGAATTCGTTCGTTGCGACCGTTCCTGTCACCGCCGGGAAAGTCACCGTATAACAACTGTCCGCCGGACAGGGTATGGTGGTCTCCAGGAAATCGCGATTATGGATGCGGGTTATCACATTATCGTTGGCGACAACCTGCACCCTGGCCTGCTCGTCATTCGACAAATTGGGCGCATACGCCCCGACCACAAGCGTCGGCGCGCCGGCCACAAACGGCGGCGGCGGCGTGGTGGCCGCCTGCACCGTTACCGTCGTTCTCGCGTCATCCGTGTTGCCTGTGATGGTGTCGCTGGCAACCAGCCTGAAATACAGGGTCGCCGCCGATGACGGCGCGGTGAAGGTCGGCTCGGCGGCGGCGGCATCGCTCAATGTAACCGCGCCGGCGCCCGACACCTCGGTATCGTCGCTGAGAGAGGTGATCTGGGTCCATGCATAAGTCAGGTTGGCGCCGACGCCCGTGGCGCCGGTGGCGTCGGCGCTGCCGGTCGCGTTCAGCGTAACGGTGGCGTCGGTGCTCACCACCTGGTCGGCGCCGGCGGAGGCTGTCGGCGTGCCTTCGTTGTCAAAGGCGGTGACCGTCGCGAGCGCGCTGGTTGCCGATGAGTTGTCACTTCTGGTGGCGTCAAAGCGGAAGTAGAAGTTTTGCTCCGTCCCGGCGGCGACCTCCGGCAAGGCGGGCGTGTCCAGACTGTTGACCGTCCCCACACCGCTATTGGCGGGGCTGGTTGCAATAGCGCCGGGCCCGGCAACGGGCTGGGCGGTGGCGAGGTTGGAGCCGTCAATATGCGTCCATCGGCCCGTGATGCCGATGCCTGCAAGAGTGCCAACGCCGGCCAATGCGGCCGTCTCTCCATCCGCCACTCTCTGATTGGCCGGGGTCACTGTCACCGACGGCGGTGCGGCGTCTATGACCCGGATGACGACCGTGTCGCTGATTGACATGGAGCCGCCGGTGCCGGTCAGGCGGAAGTAGTAGTCGGTGGCGGCCAACTGCGGCCCGTGCTGCAGGTGGCTGGCCTGCTCCGGCGCGGTGAAGGTGGCGACGGCGTCGCCCGACCCTGTCAGCGTGCCGCTGGCGCCGGTGATGGTGATGCCCGGACTGACAGGCGTGGCGTCGGCGCCGCCGCCGTTCACCTGCGCCCAGGTGTAACTCAGCGAGCCGCTGCCGGTGATTCTGCCCATCAGGGTTACCGTGGTGTCTTCAAGCACATTGCTCTGGTCGGCGCCGGCGCCGACCGCAGTCAGCATCGCCACCGGCTCGGGCGGCGGCATGGGCGGCGCTTGCCGGGCGGCGAAGGTTACGGTGCGCTGGCTGCCGTGGCCGTTGTTGTTTGTCTGCATTCTGCCCGAAGCGGTGCCCATGTGCCTGACCGAGGATGAAAATGAGACAGAGGTGGGCTGGTCGGCGGAGGCTGCGATGGTGACGGACGCCGATATGATGTCCGCATTCAGGCCCGACACGAGGTCTGTTACTCCCGACTGCTGCTCCATGCCAAAGTTGGTGGGCGTAACCGACGCCCCGTCCACATAAACCGTAAAGGAGGCGGCGCTGAAGTTGTTGGCGTAAACGGGGACAGCCGCCAAATTCCCGGTTCCGGTGTCAATGCTGACGATGGTGAAGGTCACCCGGCGGTCGTTTGTGCTCACAAACGTCTGCGTTGCATCAAGCCGGTCGGGGACAACGGAAAAAAAGGCGTTAAGGCCTGGGCTGCTGTACGCAGGGTCGCAACCTGTACACCGGATTTGTGCATTGTCGCCACTGCCGAGGAGAACAACCCGCCCGGCCTGGATGCCCGCCAGAGCGATTTCAACCGCGCCCCTGCCGACCGACCCTGAAAGAAAATCACCGGACGAGCGCAGAAGCGCAGTCAATCTTTGCGACAGTTGTGTATCACTCGGGTTCGTGCGATTCGAAGCGGGCACCAACTGCGGCGGCTGTCCGTCTCTCGACGAGCCAATCAATTGAATATGATTGAAGAGAGCCTCCGCTTGCGTGATATAAGCCGCCTGCGACACGCCATGAAAAACCGGCGCCAACAAAAACGCCGCGACAGCGGCGACGCGCAGAAACGCGGGCGCGATGGCGGCGCGCAGAAACGAGGGCGCGGCGGCGACGCGCAGAAACGCGGGCGCAACGGCGCAACGCTTGCGGCGCGCGCGGTTGGCGTACATGGGATGCGGTGGCTTGTCTGACATCAGCAGGTTTGTTCCCGACTTTCGGAAGGGCACATTATACAAACGCCCCGGCGTTTGACAACCCCCCCTGCAAGCCTTTGCAAGCACCGGACGGCAGGCGCCCCGCACAGGCCGCGCCGCACGGCGGTAACTCATTGAAAAAATGCATTTTTGAGGCTTCCGGCGGACGCCACCCCAGGCAGGCGGGATAAGGCCGCCCCCCGCTCCACCCCCCGACAGGCCGGACGACCCGCTTCACGCCTTCATGCGGGCATTGCACTGCGCGGACAAACGAAGGAGAAGGCCGCCGGCCTCGCCAAAGGCGGCCTGGCGGCGCTTGTTGCGGCGGCGTTCGTCAATCAGACAGGCGGCGATGACGGCGATGAGTATGGTCGAGACCATCATGATTAACAATGTTGGGGTGCTCATTTGTCATCACTGCGCTTGTCACGCTGGGCAATCAGAGTAGCGACGATGATAACGATGAGTATGGTCGAGAGTGTCACGACTACCAATGTAGGGGCGCTCATTTGTCATCACTGTGCTTGTCGCGCTGGGCAATCAGAGTAGCGACAATCACAACGATGAACATGACCGCGACCACCAAGGCTACCAGTGTAGGGGCGCTCATTTGTCATTGCGTTTGTTGCGGCGGTGCTCGGCAATCAGACCGGCGACCATCACAACGATGAGTATGGTCGAGACCATCAAGATGACCAGTGTAGGGGTGCTCATTGTGCATTACCTCCGGATATTTGGATGCTACCAACCAGGAGCACAGCCACTCCGAGGATTCCGGTGAAAAACACCTCAGCAGCGAGGCCCGGGCCCAGAAAACCATGCACGACAGCGGCGATGATGAATGCCACACCGCACTGCCGCCCGCTGGTCAGTAATGCTTGCAGGTTAAGTCTCATACCACGAGTATAGCAAGGCCGCAGGCGCGCACAACGACTTTCCGACGAGCGGTATTTGGTAGGGAAAAGCCGCCGGAAGGCGGTTTTTTGCCTTTCTCGCCCCCCCCCCTTTCTACAAAACCTTCAAGTCCGCCCACATCAGCATCAGCCATTTGGCGCCGGCGTGTTCAAAGCGGACATTGGCGCGGGCGTGTTCGCCGGCGCCTTCGCAGGCGATGACGACGCCGCGGCCAAATTTTTTGTGTTCCACCGACTGGCCGATTTGCAGGCCGCCTTCGCGCACGCCCGCCGACGGCGCGCCCGCCCGCGCGTGCGCCGCCTGCGCGCGCGGCGTGCGCGGCGGGCGGGCGATGTGCAGGCGCGGGCGGACTTCGGCCATCAACTGCGGCGGGATTTCGCCGAGGAAGCGCGACGGTTCGTTGCAGGCGGTCTTGCCCCAGCCGCGGTTGCGGGTCTCGGCGAATGACAGCGCCAGTTCCTCGCGCGCGCGCGTGATGCCGACATAACACAGGCGGCGTTCCTCCTCGACGCCGTCGGCGCTCGCGGACAGGTCGGCGCTTGCGAGGGAGCGCTCGTGCGGGAACAGGCCCTCTTCCAGGCCGACGATGACGACCGACGGAAATTCCAGGCCCTTGGCCGAGTGCAGTGTCATTAACTGCACGCAGTCGTCGGCGGCGCCGCCCTGCCCTTCGCCGGCTTCGAGCGCGGCGTGCGCGAGGAAGGCGTCGGCGACGCCCTGTTCGCCGTCGCCTTCGTCGTCGCGCCACAGGCGTTCAAACTCGCGCGCGGCGGCGGTGAATTCGTCCAGGTTTTCAATGGCGCTGCGCGCGGCCTCGCTGTTGTCCTTGCGGTAATGCGCGATGAGCAGGTCGGCGACCTGCCCGGCCATCTCCGCCAGCGACAGGCGCGCGCTGTCGCCGGCCAGGTTTTCCACCAAATCGCAAAACCCGCCAAGCGCCCCGGCGGCGCGCCCGCCGAGTGTGTTTTCGGCGCCGGCGCTGTCGTTGTCGTTGCCGTTGTCGTTGCCGCTGCCGGCGCCGTTGCCGGCGGCGGCGCCCTTGCCTTCGCCGCTGCCGCCGCCGTTGCCGCCGCGTTTCAGCAATGACAATGCGGCGGCCCACAAACTGCTTTCCTGCGTCTGCGCGGCGGCGCGCACGCGGGCCAGCGTGCGTTCGCCGATGCCGCGCGGCGGGAAATTAACGACGCGCTCAAACGACGGGTCGTCCTGGCGGCTCATCATCAGGCGCAGGTAGGCCAGCGCGTTCTTGACGACGGCGCGCTCGAAGAAACGCAGGCCGCCGTAGATGCGGTACGGGATGTCTTCGGCAATCAACGCGCTTTCAATCACGCGCGACTGCGCGTTGGAGCGGTAGAGCACGGCGGCCTCGTTGTAACGGCGCTTGCGCCCGGCCCACTTGTTCAGGCGTTCAATGACGAAGGCGGCCTCTTCCAGTTCGTTGAACGCGGCGAACACGGTGATGGGCGCGCCGGCGCCGCTGTCGGTCCACAGCGACTTGCCCATGCGCCCGCGGTTGTGGCCGATGAGCGCGTTGGCGGCGTCGAGTATCGTCGCCGTCGAGCGGTAGTTGCGCTCAAGCCGGAACACCGACGCGCGCCCGAAGTCCTTGCTGAAACTGTGCAGGTTGCCGACGCGCGCGCCGCGCCAGCCGTAGATGGACTGGTCGTCGTCGCCGACGGCGAACACCGGAATGTCGGCGCCGGCCAGCACCCGGATCAGCGCGTATTGCAGCGCGTTGGTGTCCTGGAATTCGTCCACCAGGATGTGGCGGAAGCGCTCGCGGTAATGCGTTTGCAATTCGGCGTTGTCGCGCAGCAGTTCCAGCGCGCGCAGCAGCAGTTCGGCGAAATCCACGAGGCCGGCGCGGCGGCGCGCCTCTTCGTAGGCGGTGTAGATGCGCAGCATCTGGCGGCGGCCAATGTCGTCGCCGAGGTCCTGCACCGACGACGGGCGCGCGCCGGATTCCTTGCAGTTGTTGATGAACCACTGCGACTGGCGCGCCGGCCAGTGCGCCTCGTCAAGGCCGAGCGTTTGCGTGACGCGCTTGACGAGGCGGCGCTGGTCCTGCGCGTCCAGCACCTGGAAGGTCTGCGGCAGGCCGGCGTCGGCGTGGTGCAGCCGCAGCAGGCGGTGGCAGATGCCGTGAAAGGTGCCGAACCACATGCCGGAAACGGACATGTCCAGCAGTTGCTCGACGCGCGAGCGCATTTCCTGCGCCGCCTTGTTGGTGAAGGTCAGCGCGGCGATGCTGTAGGGCGACAGGTGTTCGGTGCGGCACAGCCACGCGATGCGGTGCGTCAGCACGCGCGTCTTGCCGCTGCCGGCGCCGGCCAGCACCAGCACCGGCAGCGGCGGCGCGGTGACGGCGATGCGCTGCTCGTCGTTGAGGTCGCCGAGGATTTCTTCGGGCATCAGAAGAACGCGATGGCGGCGGCGATGAGTGCGACGCCGGCGGCCAGCACCGCGATCAGGCCGCGGCGCAGCGCGCGCAGTTCGCGGCGCACGATCTCAAGTTCGGCGCGCGCGCCGTCGTCGCGGCGGCGCCCGTGCAGTGCGCCGCGGCGCAGCGCGTCAATCAGGTCGGGCGCGCGTTCGACCATCATCGGCAGTTCGCGGCGCAGTTTTTTCAGCAGCGTGCGCGGGCTTTGGCGGCGCGCCATCCAGCGTTCAAGGAACGGCTTGGCGGTGTCCCACAGGTTGAGGTCGGGGTAGAGTTGGCGGCCCAGGCCCTCAATGTTCAGCAGCGTTTTTTGCAGCAGCACCAGTTGCGGCTGCACCTCCATGTTGAAACGGCGCGCGGTCTGGAACAGGCGCAGCAGCAGGCCGCCGAACGAGATGCGGCTGAGCGGCTGCTGGAAAATCGGCTCGCACACGGCGCGGATGGCGGCTTCAAATTCGTCAATGCGGACATCGGCGGGCACCCAGCCCGATTCAACATGCAGTTCGGCGACGCGGCGGTAGTCGCGGTTGAAAAACGCCAGGAAGTTGCCGGCGAGGTAGCGCTGGTCTTCGGGCGACAGCATGCCGATGATGCCGAAGTCCACGCCGAGGTAGCGCGGCCTGGCCGGGTTCTCGACCGACACGAAGATGTTGCCGGGGTGCATGTCGGCGTGGAAGAAGTTGTCGCGGAACACCTGCGTGAAGAAAATCTCGACGCCCATTTCGGCGAGTTTTTTCAGATCCACGCCGGCCTCTTTCAGGCGCGCGGCGTCGTTGACCGGGACGCCGTAAATGCGCTCCATCACCATCACATCGGCGCGGCAATGTTGCCAATAGACGCGCGGCACATACATCAGCGGCGAGTTGTCGAAATTGCGGCGCAACTGGCCGGCGTTGGCGGCTTCGCGCAGCAGGTCCAGTTCGGCGATGACGGTCTTTTCGTATTCCTCGACGACCTCGACGACGCGCAGGCGCCGCCCCTCCGACCAGTATTGCCGCGCCAGCGCCGCCATCATCCGCAGCACGGCGATGTCGCGCCGGATGAGTTTCTCGACGCCGGGGCGCAGCACCTTGACGACGACATCCTCGCCGCTTTTGAGCGTCGCCGCGTGCACCTGCGCGATCGAGGCCGACGCCAGCGGCGTGCTGTCGAAGGCGGCGAAGACCTCCTCGATGCGGCGGCCAAGCGAGTGCTCTATCATGCGCCGCGCCTCGTCGCCGGGGAACGGCGGCACCCTGTCTTGCAGTTTCTCGAGCTCGGCGATGACATCGGGCGGCAGCAGGTCGGGGCGCGTGGAAAGCGTCTGCCCGAATTTGACGAAGATCGGGCCGAGGTGCTCCAGCGCAAGGCGCACCCTGACCGCGAGCGGGCGCGCGCCTTCGCGGCCAAGCCAGTTCCACGGCAGCAGGTAGAACACGAAATGCACCGGACGGAAGAAGTGGATGGCCAGCACAATCTCGTCCAGCCGGTAACGCACCAGCACCCACTGGATGACAAACAACCGGCCAATTCTTGACAGCAGGCGCATGGGTCAGTGCGGGGAGTGCGGAGTGTGCGCCGCGCCGGGCGGCGTGTTGGGCGGCGTGTTGGACGGCGTGTTGGGCGGCGTGCCGGACGCCGCGCCGGGCGCGGTTTGCGGCCAGCGCGCCATTCTTGCTTCAAGGCGTTCGACGGCGTCGCGCAGTTCATCCACGCGGCGGATGAAGTCTTGCAACTCGTGTTCGCCGGGCGCCGCGCCCGCCTCTTCGCGCAGGTATTCGCCGCCGCTGTCGGCGAGCGAGTCAAACGCGCGCGCAAGCCAGGCGGCGGCGGCGCGCGCGCCGCGCCCGACTTCGTGCGCCAGCGCGTCGCCGAGGTACGGCGCGATGTATTCTTCGGCGTCAAACTCAATGTCGCGGAACACCTGCTGAAACGCCTGGCCGAGCGCGACATCACCGCTGATTTCGGCGCGCGCGCCGGCGCCGTGCAGGCCGGCGTGGTCGGCGAAGCCGAGGCGCAGCAGGTCGGCGGCGGCGCCGGCGACCCAGGTGTCCGGTTCGCGCTCGCAGTCGGGCGCGACCGACACGCCGCCGCGGCGCGGCATGAAGAACAGTTCAATCGCCGGCGCCGTCAGGCGCACGCCGATGACCTTGCCGTGCATCGCGCCGAGGCGCGCGGCGACATCGGGGTCGGCGCGCAGGTGGCGGTTGGCGGCCTTCTCAATCAATGCGGCTATCAATGCGGCGAGCGGCGCGGCGGGCGGCGGCGCGGAGGCGGAGGACGGCATCGGCGCAACTACAGTTTGCAGGCGCGGTGGACGGCGGCGATGCCGCCGCTGAGATTGAAACAGCGGCAGCGCTCGAAGCCGGCGCCGGCCAGCAGGTCGGTCAGTTGCGCCTGGTCGGGGTGCTTGCGGATGGACTCGACCAGGTAGCGGTAACTGTCCTCGTCGCCGGCGACGCGGCGTCCGAGGCGCGGGATGACATTAAATGAATACCAGTCGTAGGCGGCGCGCAGCGCGGGCGCGGGGCTGGAGAAATCAAGCACGATGAAACGGCCGCCGGGTTTCAGCACGCGGTGGACGGAGGCGACGGCGTTTTCCTTGCGCGTTACATTGCGAAGGCCGAAGGCCATCATCACGCAGTCAAAGCGGGCGTCGGCGAACGGCAGGTTTTCGGCGTCGCAGCGCACGCAGGCGGTGGCGGCGGCGCCGGCATTGAGCAGGCGGCGGCGGCCCAGGCGCAGCATCGGTTCGTTGATGTCGGCCAGCACCAGTTGGCCGCGGGCGCCGAGGCGCGGCCACATTCGGGCGGCCATGTCGCCGGTGCCGCCGGCGAGGTCGAGCACGCGCGCGCCGGGGCGCAGGCCCGACACCGCGACGGCAAAACGCTTCCACGCGCGGTGGATGCCGAACGACATCAGGTCGTTCATCAGGTCGTAGTGGTGCGCGACCGAGTCGAACACGCCGGAGACCAGGCGGGTTTTCTCGTCAAGGCCGACGCTGCGGTAACCGAAGTGGGTTTTGGGGCGGGTCATGGGCGGCGGTGCTGGTGTTGGTTGCTGGTGCTGGTTGCCGGTGCTGTCGCTGTTGCTGGCTGCGGGTTGGCCGGCTTAGTTGAGGCGGTTTTCGTTGCGGCGGTGGCCGGCTTCGGCGAGTCTTTTGAGGTAGCGGTTCCAGTTTTGTTCGTGTTCGGCGCCGAGGCGGTAGAGATAGTCCCATGTGTAGATGCCGCTGTTGTGGCCGTCGTCGAACTCAAGTTGTATGGCGTAATTGCCGACCTGCTCGACGCCGGTGATGGCGACATCTTCCTTGCCGACTTGCAGCACTTCCTGCCCCGGGCCGTGGCCGGCGACTTCCGCCGACGGCGAATGCACGCGCAGATACTCCGATGTGAGACGGAAACTGCGGCCATCATCAAACGCGACCTCGAGCACGCGCGAGGCTTTGTGCAGGTGAATCTCGACGGGGCGGGCGCTCATCGGGTTATCGGCGGGCGGCGGGCGGCCATCAGGCGGCTTTTGGCGGGCGGCGGGCGGCGGCCATCGGGCGCGCTCATCGGGTTCTCGGCGCTCATCGGGCGGCGGACGGCCATCACAGAATGTAGCGGCTGAGGTCGTGGTCGCGGGCGATGTCGGCCAGGCGGCGGTTGACATAGTCGGCGTCCACCACCAGTTTGCCGCCGCTGTCGGGCGCCGCGAACGACGCCTCTTCCAGCAGGCGTTCCATCACCGTGTGCAGGCGGCGCGCGCCGATGTTTTCGGTGTTCTGGTTGATGTCGTAGGCGATGCCGGCGATGGTCTCGATGGCCTCGTCGGTGAATTCAATGGTCATGTTTTCGGTGGCCATCAGTTCGCAGTACTGGCGTATCAGCGACACATCCGGCTCGGCCAGGATGCGGACGAAGGCGGCGGCGTCGAGCGATTCGAGTTCGACGCGGATGGGCAGGCGGCCCTGGAGTTCCGGGATCAGGTCGGACGGCTTTGAGAAATGGAAGGCGCCGGACGCGATGAACAGGATGTGGTCGGTCTTGACCATGCCGTATTTGGTGCTGACGGTGCTGCCCTCTATCAGCGGCAGCAGGTCGCGCTGCACGCCCTCGCGCGAGACCTCGCCGCCGATGTGCTGGTCGCGTTTGGCGAGTTTGTCTATCTCGTCGAGGAAGACGATGCCCTTCTGCTCGACATTCTCGACGGCGGCGGCCTGCAACTCTTCATCGTTGACCATTTTTTCCGACTCCTCCTGCATCAACAGTTTCATCGCGTTGGCGACGCTGATGCGGCGTTCCTGGCGCTGGTCGCTGCCGATGCTCTTGAAGAGTTTCTGGATTTGCTGCGTCAGGGCCTCGGCGCCGGGGGGCGACATGACCTCGACATTGACCGAGCCGGGGCCGGTTTCAATGGTGATTTCCTCGTCGTCGAGGTCGCCCTGGCGCAGGCGCGCGCGCAGTTCCTGGCGCGCGTCGCGGTCGGACGGCGCGGCGCGGTTGGGCGGCGCGGGGCGGTCGGGGGGCGTGGCGCGGTCGGGCGGCGCGGCGCGGTTGGATGGTGTGCCGCGGTTGGATGGCGCGGCGCGGTTGGGCGGGGCGGCGCGGCCCGCGCCCTGGCGCATCAGCGCGTCGAGCACCTTTTCCTCGGCCAGTTCGTGCGTGCGGTGTTCGTTCTTGCGGGCGTGTTGCTCGCGCGCGCCCTTGATGGCGATGTCGGCGAGGTCGCGGATGATGGATTCGACATCGCGCCCGACATAGCCGACTTCGGTGAACTTCGTCGCCTCAATCTTGATGAACGGCGCGTCGGCGAGGCGCGCGAGGCGCCTTGCGATTTCGGTCTTGCCGACGCCGGTCGGGCCCATCATCAGGATGTTCTTCGGCGTGATTTCGTCGCGCAGGTGCTGCTCAAGTTGCATGCGGCGCCAGCGGTTGCGCAGCGCCACCGCCACGGCGCGCTTGGCATTGTGCTGGCCGATGATGTGCTTGTCGAGTTCCTGCACGATTTCGCGCGGCGTCATGATGGACACGGGGTTCTCCTTACAGTTCTTCCAGCACCAGTTCGCCGTTGGTGTAGATGCAGATTTCGCTTGCGATCAGCAGCGCCTCGCGCACGATTTCGCGCGGCGGCAGCGGCGTGTGGCCGAGCAGCGCGGTGGCGGCGGCGCGCGCGTAATTGCCGCCGGAACCGATGGCGATGAGGTTGTCTTCCGGCTCGATGACATCGCCGGTGCCGGAGATGATCAGCGAGGCGCTCTTGTCGGCGACGGCGAGCAGCGCCTCGAGGCGGCGCAGGCTGCGGTCGGTGCGCCAGTCTTTCGCCAGTTCAACCGCGGCGCGCGTCAACTGGCCGCTGTGTTCCTGCAGTTTGTTCTCAAAACGCTCGAACAGCGTGAAGGCGTCGGCGGTGCCGCCGGCGAAACCGGCCAGCACCTGGTCGTGGTACAGGCGGCGCACCTTGGATGCGTTGCGCTTGACAATGGTGCCGCCCATGGAGACCTGGCCGTCACTGCCGATGACGACGGTGGCGTCCTTGCGAACGGAGAGGACGGTTGTGCCGTGGAATGGGTTCATGAGGGTGGTGGCCGGGGTTGGTCGGGGTTGTTCATGTGTCTGGGTTCGGGGGTTCGGCGGCGGGGAGCACCGCAGAAACGGGCATTTTAGCAGGATATTGGGGGTGGCGCAGGGTGGGTGGCGGCGGGCGAGGCAAGGCGGCAAAGTGTTTAGCGGCTGTCGCCCCGGAGAGGTGTTTGTGAGTCTGCGGGAATCCCCGGAGCAAGGGCTGCAACGATGAAGGCAATCACATTGCCCTGGAAGCGGTGTTTGTGGAATGCGCGAGGCCCGAAGCGCCGGGCGGCCAAACTACTCCGGCGGGCGTTGGTATGAGTAGATGGTCAGCAGCAGTTCGGCGTTGTCTATCAATTGATATTGCGGCTTGCGCCCGCTCAGTTTCTCGCTTTCATCCATGATGATGGGCACGCCTTCTCCGCGGCGTTCGAGATAAAAACTGCGGCCCGGATCGTCGCCCTCAAAGCCGATGCGGCAGCGGCTCAACAGGCTGGTCAGCAATTCATTTCTTGTGGCCTGGCGCAGGTGGATGCTCTCGATGGAAACCGTGTTTGGCAGCGCGCCCGGCGAGTAGATTTCCATGCGGTCATCGAACATGAACAGGCGTGTTTTGGAGCCGTGGACGGAATAATCCCTGTGCGCGACCGCGTTGACAACCGCCTCAAAAACAGCGCGGGTGCCGAACTGCGGTGTCTCCTTCCGGTAAGGTTTTTTGACGGCGGAATTGAATTGATTCTTGCGGAAGAAGTGCATGGCCGAATCAATCTGTTGGTTCAGCGGGCCGGTGATCCGGCTTGCGTCAATCTGGTAATTGGAATCTCTCCTTGTGCCCCGGTAACGAACCGCCTCAATGAAAGCGCCCGGAAGAAATTCATCGGGCTTTTTGCTGCACATCAGAATCCCGCTGACGGAGGCGCACATTTCCCCCTGCGTTTCCACCAGCAGGCGGCATTTGACCAGCGCCCGCTCCCCGGACTCTTCGGCGCGCGCCACCAGCGGGCGCCACAATTCCTCTTCCAGGTTGTCAATGGATGTGTTCGGCACGAACTGCTCATCAAAGCGGACAAGCCGCGCCTGGCTGCGCTGCTGCATCAGACGCGCGAGGATGTCGGGGGGCATTTCGCGCATGAGGCGATGAGGCCCGAAGAGTGGATGGAGTAGCCGATGGTGAAAAGTTGGGGAGGCATGGGGGAATTATAGCGGGTGTGGGCGTGCTCGGTCGGGTTACAATAGTCAAGCGCGGAGCGGGCGGCAAAATATGACGGATGAGAGGAAAAAAGAGTTCAGCGGCAGGGCTATTTTGCGTTGGGCTTTGGCGGGCATAGCCCTTTATATCGGCGCAGGCTGGCTCGGTCACAAGTTTTTCGGGCAATCCATTGAAGAGCACTTGCGAAACATTATCTTGTTTGTCGGCGGTGGCATCGGACTTGCCATCGCCGCCCGGCGCGCACAAGCGGCGGATGAGCAGGCCGGAGCCGCACAAAAACAGGCCGAACAACAATCGCGCCAAGTTGAAAATGTATCAAGGCAAATTGAAATTTCTGAACAAGGCCAGATTACCGAACGATTCACTCGTGCGATAGAGCAACTGGGTTCTGACAAACTTTTTTTGCGCGTAGGTGCGATTGCTGCACTGGAACGTATTGGGCGTGACAGCAAAGATGATGTGTTGACAGTTCTAAACTTGCTTTCAGGGTTTGTTCGGGAAAACAGTCCGGTGAAAGCACCCAGCAACAAACAGCCTAATCCTCCGCCATTAGATATTCTGGAATGTGTATATGCACTTTCCCGGCTCGCCCGCCAATATGATTCATTTTTGAAGAACAAAGATTTTCGCGTAGATTTATCAAAAACCGAATTGCCTTATATGGAATCCCCAGAAGGTGCATGCTTTGCCCACTTTGATTTTTCCAACTCTAACCTCCCGCATGGGCGGTTTTTCAATATTAAGTGTAACGGAGTATGGTTTGAAAAAACCAATCTTGCCAACGCCAATTTCAAAATGGGAACTCTTTCACGCGCTAACTTTTCATTCGCAAACCTTGCTGGCACCACCTTTGCATCTGTGGACCTTTCCTGCGCTCGATTTAGAGAAGCAAATCTCACCAAAGTACGTTTCTCTGATTCCACACTCGATTTCGCGTCATTCCGGGAAGCGGACATGACCGGGGTTAACCTCCTTTCTTCCTGGTGCAATAAAACATGGTTTACGCAGGCTAAAAATATCACGACAAAAATGCTTTCCGACATTCGCTTCCATGAGAGAACCCCGCCTGAAAATATCCCCGAGGGGATTGAACTCCCAAACCCAATCGACGCCTGAGGATAGCAACCCGCCGCATGCGAAGGGCCAGCCTCATCCGGGCCTGACCCACTGCGACTATCCCAAACTGCTTGCCTCTTCGCCTGTCTGCCATATAATGCCCCTCATCTCATGTGTGCCCCAACCGCCATGCCACCTACTAAAAACGCAAGAAGCTTCGGCTCTGCCAGCGCAAAGGCAAAGAACGAGCGAACAATCCGCCTGCGGGAGGGAATTGATAAAGGTTTGACAGGGGCGTGCCACGGCGCGGCATCATTGCCTTTAGAGCTTGGCGAACACAAGCGAATTTAAACCAATGGACGACCGCAGGGGGAGGAACCCGCAGGTTCTGGAGATTAAAAGATGAAATTTCATTTTGCAAATATTGGCCCAATAAACAAAGCCGAAATGGAGCTCGGGAATTTGACGATTATCGCTGGTCAGAATAACACCGGGAAAACATATTTGGTTTATACCCTGTATGGATTCCTGAAGGAATGGAGAGACTGGATACACCCATTGGGTTTGCGAATTCAATCAAGGAGAATTTCGCGTGAAAATCCCTTTATCCAGGCTGTCGATATTAAACAAGTATGCAAGAAATTGAGGGAAGAAGGACAGTATAAATGCTTGACGGATTGTGCTGCTCTCAATAAAGATCGCAGAAAAATAATCGACAGAATAACAGGTGATTTTTCAAGAATGAAGATTGCAAATATATTTAGTTCTTCGCACAAGAATTTTGCAGGGTCATCCATCAAGGTTGACTTTGGTGTCAGTAATTCAAATGATTTCTCTTCAAAGAAACTTGAACACACAGGAAAAGAAGTTTCAATAATATATGATGGGGAAAATTTAATTTTTTCCGCAGAAAAACTTACAGAAAGACCTATTCCGATACCCGGAATAGAATATAGAGTTTTGTCTAGCTATACGCAGTTCTTGCTGATGGGACTCCCCAGCCCGTTTATTATCTCAGCTGAACGTTTTGGTATTTCCTTATTCTACAAGGAGCTTGATTTTACAAAAAATAAATTGGTTGAAATCCTCCAAAATATGGGCGGTAAGCAAGAAAAAAGAGTTGACCCGCTTATGTTTATAGAAAAAACTGCAAGTCGCTATGCATTGCCAATCAAAGACAACATCGACTACACAAGAGACATATCCAGGCTCGTAGAGGAGAATAGCGAAATGCATCATGCAAAACTGTATGATGATATAAAAAAGATTATGGAAGGATATTACAGAAGCGATGAAAACGAGATACGTTTTGTCTCCACAAGGCGCAAGAATAAGCGTTTTGACATACCGTTGCATCTTGCTTCTTCATCAGCCCGTGGCTTATCTGATCTCTACTTCTACCTGCGTTATGCGGCAATGAAGAATGAGCTGCTCATTATTGATGAGCCTGAAAGCCACCTGGACACAAAAAATCAGATTATGCTGGCACGTATGTTGGCTCATTTTATTCGCAATAACATTAAGGTCCTGATTACCACTCATAGTGATTACGTCCTTAAAGAAGTCAACAATCTTATTATGTTAAGTAATTCTTTTGAAGGCAAAAAGGAATTCATTAAAAAGCATAAATACGGCGACAATGAATTTTTGTATTCCAGGGATTTGCGCTGCTATGTGGCTGAAGAAGGCCAATTGAATCCTTGTAAAATAGACAAGTTCGGGGTCAATATGCCCATCTTTGACAACACGATTGATGACATCAATAAAGTGTCAAACGAGCTCGCCACACGACTGGAACACGAAGAGGAGAAATAAAATGCCGCTGGTGGACTGTCTGAAAGAGATTTTGAGATCCGGTGCCTGGGAAAAAGGGCGTCCATCTAATGGACACCGAGTCATCAAATTGAAAGACAAACAATCCGGGATGGAAATTTGCATCAGGACGAGCGAGCCTGTTTTGGTTATATGCGCAGAGAAAGAAGGAGGTGCACTCAAGCATCTTTCTTGCCTGAAAAGCGGATGCAACAAAATATGTGATTATCTGGTTATTTTTCAATCTAATGCGAACTACTATGCAGTATTTATCGAAACGAAGGAAACCATGCGAGATCAAAAAGGGCACGAGCAGCTGAGACGCTCGTTGCCCATTCTAGACTACCTTGTTTCAGCCTGCAAAATAGAACACAATATTAATCCGAGAATTTCGGTTAAATATGTTCTTGTTTCTGAGAAGGTCAACTCTAAATTTGATAAACAACCAATCAGACCCATATCAACAAAAAGCATTAATAAGAAATATAAAGGAATAATGGTAAAAGAATTTATTGGGAAGACGGATTTCTTTGTTAGCACCTTGGCAGGTTTATAACGAATAAGGACATTCTCCACCGCTACGGTTCCTGACAAGCCAACCTACTTCCCCCTCCTCTTCCGCGCCCGCGGGTGCGCCTTGTCGTACACCTTCGCCAGGTGCTGAAAATCCAGGTGCGTATAGACCTGCGTTGT
Organism: Gammaproteobacteria bacterium; assembly: GCA_028817225.1. NCBI lineage: Bacteria > Pseudomonadati > Pseudomonadota > Gammaproteobacteria > Gammaproteobacteria bacterium. Next base: position 28,456 of record JAPPQC010000021.1, read on the forward strand.
GCTGATGTCGGCGTGGCCGAGCAATTCCTGCACGGCGCGCAGGTCGCCGGACGACTCCAGCAGGTGGCTTGCGAATGAGTGGCGCAGCATGTGCGGGTGCAGGCGCTGCGGCAGGCCGCGGCGGCGGGCGAACTGGCGCATGCGCGTCTGCACGGCGCGTGCGCCGATGCGGCGGCCGCTGCGCGTGACGAACAGCGCCGTTTCGTCGGCGTCCGCCAGTTGCGCGCGAAATCCCAGCCACGCGCGCACCGCGTTGCGGGCGTGGGCGCCGACCGGCACCTCCCGCTGCTTTGAACCCTTGCCGGTCACGCGCACAGACGCCGCGTCCGCGTCCAGGTCAATGTCGCCCAAATCCACCGACACCAGTTCCGACAAACGCAGGCCGGAGGAATACGCCAGTTCTATCATCGCCAAATCGCGCATCGCCAGCGCCTCGCCATCGCCGCCTCTGCCGCCAAAGCGAACACCGCCGACACCACCGGCACGACCACTGCCAACGCCGCCCTCTCCAACGCGCCCGCCGCCGACACCACCGATGCCGCCCGCGCCGCCTGCACCGCGCCCGCCGACGGCGGCAATACCACCACCAGCACCACGCCCGCCAACACCCGCACCAGCGCCACTACCACCAGCACCAACACGACGACCACCCGCGCCGGCACTCGCACCCCCCCCATCCAGCAACTCCACCACCTGATCCACCGTCAGCGTCTGCGGCAGGTTCTTTTCCACCCGCGGCGGTCTCACCGTCGCCGCCGGGTTGCCGTCCATCCATCCGCATTCGCCGCAATAGCGGAAGAACTGGCGCAGCGCCGACAACTCGCGCTGCAATGTCCTGCCGCGCACGCCCGACAGGAAACGCCGCGACACATAATCGCGCACATGCTCCTCGCCGGCGGCGCGCCATTCAACGCCGGCGGTTTGCAGAAAATCAAGAAAGCGGAGAATGTCGCGCCGGTAGGCGTCAATCGTTCGCGGCGAGTAGTTGCGCGCGCCGTGCAGCGTGTCGAGAAATTGGCGGCAGGCGTCGCGCGGCTGCGTCATCCGGCGCGCTTCTCCCGGCGCATGCAGGCGCGCAGCGCGCACGCGATCAACTCGCCGAACTGCACCAGAAACATCGTGCCCTTGCCGGCGCTGAAACTGCCGCTGTCGGCGCTGCCCAGCGCCAGCAGCCCGAAGCGCTCGTCGCCGGCCACCAGCGGCATCACGACGACGGACGCGGCGCGCTGCGCGAAATGGCCGAACAGCGAAAGTTTGACGGCGTTGTCGAACGGCCCGCAATCCGGCCTGCCCGACGCCGCCAGCGAATGCAGCAGGCTGACCGCGCCGCGGTCGCGCCCGTCGGCGTTCAGCCCCTCGTGCGGGTCGTATTTGCCGAGCAGCCGAATCACCACCTGGTTGCCGGGCAGCCGCTGCCGCAACTCGGCCAGCGACACGGAAACCGCGTCGCGCACGGTGTTTGCGGCCACCAGCCGCAGCGACAGCCGGTGCAGGCCGATGCTCAGGTTCTCGTTGTTGCGGGCGATGGCCACCAGCGATTCCAGTTTCTGCTGCAACGCCTCGTTCTTGCCGCGCAGCAGCGCAATCTGCTTCGTCACCAGCGACGGCGGCGCCGGTTCCACCCCGCCGCCATCGTCGGGAACAATGGCAACGCCCGGCTTGCGCTTCACTTCATCCGCGCTCACAACACCCGCGCTCCGCCATCAACACAACCGCAAGGCACATCCAACGCAACACCGCAAACAACACAACCGCAAGGCACGCCCAACGCAACACCGCAAACAACGCCAACGCCCCCGCTCACCACGCCAACACCCCGTCATAAACATGCTCGCAAGGCCCGCTCAATTCCACCCCGCCGTCGCCGCGGGAAACCTCCAGCGCGCCGCCGGGCAGTTGCACTTCCACCGGCATGGAAGCCAGTTCCCAGTGCGCGGCCACGACCGCCGCGGCGCACGCGCCGCTGCCGCACGCCGCCGTCTCGCCGACGCCCCTTTCATACACCCGCAGCGCCAGCCGCCGCTCGTCCAGGCGCTGCATGAACCCGGCGTTGACGCCCTCCGGAAAGCACTGGTGCACCTGCATCTGCGCGCCGACCTCCGCCACCGGAAAGTCGTCAAGCCGCGCCACCTCGGTCACCGCGTGCGGATTGCCGAACGACAGCACGCCGAAAAGCAGGCGGTGGCCGCCGACATCCAAATGGCACGCATGCACATCACCGTCGCACGCGAAAGGAATCCGCGCGGCGTCGAAAACCGGCTCGCCCATGCCGACGCAAACCCGGCCGTCGCCGCGCACCCGCATCTCAACAACGCGCCCGGCGGTGCGCGCGCGCAGCGTCGTCTTGTCGGTCAGCCCGCGCGCGCGGACAAACTGCGCGAAGCAGCGCGCGCCGTTGCCGCACTGCGCCACCTCGCCGCCGTCGGCGTTGAAAATGCGGTAGCCGAAATCCACATCGTCCGCCGGCGGCGCCTCGACCAGCAGCAACTGGTCAAAGCCGACGCCGGTGCGGCGGTCGGCCAGCGCCCGCACCCGCGCGGCGTCCGGCTCAAACGGGCGCCGCACCGCGTTGACGATCATGAAGTCGTTGCCAAGCGCGTGCATTTTTGCGAACTCAAGTGTCATCGGGGCCATCGGGAAATCGTCGGGCGGCGGCGGGAAAATCGTTGCCGGACTGCGCGAATTATAACGGCAACCGCCGTCAGGCGACGGCCTCGATGCCCTTGTGCGGCAGGAAGATGCCGCAGCCGAGTTTCTGCTCGCCGCCCAGCCCGCGCTGCTGCAAACGAACGGCGTCGCCGAACGCGAGGCCGCTGACCATCAGACTGCAAACGGCAATCTCGCGCTCGGGCGTGCGGATGACATGGCCGCGCCCGCCCATCATCCGCGACGCGCTGACGCCGGCGCCCGCGAGTTGCGCCGCGGCCTGTTCCAGAAAGGCGTTCTCGCCGCCGGCGGCGGGCGCCGGCAGATGGCGCGAGAACAGCGTCGTCTCGCTGCTCAGCGGGCGCACATTGGCGGCGCCGACGCGCACCTCGTAACCGGAAACATCCAGCCGCGCGCCTTGCAACGCGCGCGCGTCGGCAAAGCGCTCGCGCGGCAGCCGCAGGCACAGCCGCGCGCGCCGCGACAGATGAATCTCGTCGCTGCCGCGCTGCGGGCGTTCCCAGCCGTTGCCGGACTCGGCGCCGTGTATCGAATGCACCGCCGCGCGCGGCTCGTCGTCCAGCCACGGCAGCGCCTGCGACAACGCCCGGTAAAGCGCCCACGCATGGTCCGCCGGCAGCAGGCGGCAGGTGATGCGGAAGTTCAGGTCGGCGATGTCGTCCGGCACGCGCGGCGCGGCGTCGGCGGCGCTTTCCTCTTGCCAGTGAAGGTTCATCGCGCGCCCCGCGCCGCCGCGCCGCGCCGTTGCCGGCCAGGCCTCATCGGGCGCTGCGGGCCGCCCGGCCCCGCTGTCGCTGTTGCCGCGCACGCGGCTGCACGCGGCGGTTCATGGAATATTGTCGGCGGAGGAGAAAGCGGCTTCAAGGCGCTCGGCCCAGTCGTCGGGCGTGTCCTCGAACGGCGGGCGCAAATCCATCTCGAAAAAAATCTCGCCCTGCCGCGCGCACCGCCGCACATATTCGACGAGTTGGCCGAAACTCGTCATGTCGTGGTTGCTCATCAGCACCTCGCTGACACTCAGCACGGCGCGCGCCCCATCAGCGAACGCCAGCCGCCGCCCTCGACGCGGTCGCGGTAGCGCGCGCGGTAGAGATGGCGCGCGTGCGCGGCGCCGTCCTCGAAGGCGGCGCGGTTGTGCAGCACATTGTTGCAAATCACGCCCTCGGACGCGGCCAGGCGGCGGCAAATGCGCCACTGCGCGGCCTCTTCCAGCACCTCGCCGAGGCGCGCCGCGGCGGCGCGGCATTCGGCGCGCCATTCCAGGTTGCGCGCGCGCGCCGAATAGCGCATCAGCAGCGCGCCGCCGGCGTCCACCGCAAACACCGGCACGCTGCGCGCCGGGCGCACGACGGCGCCGTTGTCCATGTTGGCCGGCAGCGTCATCGCCTGCGGGTGCATCAGTTGCTCGATGTGGCGGGGGTCGTCGTCGCGCAGCAGGATGTAGATCAGTTCGGGGTCGAGATAGTGGTTTTCGCCGCCGCGCCCCGCCGGGTGCAGGCAGTGCATCGAGAACGCGCGCACGGTGTCGCCCGGCTCGTTGTAATAGCCGTCGGTGTGCCAGTTCAGCGCCTTGTTCGTGTACGGAATGTAGCGGCTACCGGGCACCGCGGTGATGTGGCTGATGCGCGCGGCGTCGGCGCACGGGTTGCCGACCAGCGCGGCCAGCCCGATTTGCTCGCCGAGGCGCTTGAAGGCGGCGCGGTCGCGCGGCGCGCGGCGCGCGCGGTAAAAGCACAGGTTTGAGCGCCGGCAGTTGGCGATGATGGCGCCGCGCTCGGCGGCGGTCAGCGCCTGCGGGTCGCCGATGACGACGGTCAACTCCCGCGCCGAACGCGGCCTGGCCGCAAGTTTGCGCTCGCGCCAGCGCCGGTAGGCGGCGTCGTTGCCGGGCAGGAATGGCGAGTTTTCGGTCATGACAGGCGATAGTGTCGGAAATTGCCCCGTGCTTTGTCAATTCCGCCGCCCCGGGCCGCCCGCGCGCGGGCCGCCGCAAAGCCGCTGTACACAAGGCTTGCGCGCCCCGTCCGCGCCAATGTTATATGCCAATAGGCCAGTTTGATGGCGGGGCGCAGGGCCGTTATAATTCCGGGCCACCATGCGGCGGTTCTGCGCGCGCAGGGTGGCCGACAAACAGCCATGCACAACCGAATGATTTCACGGAGGATGCGATGACAAAGCAAACTCATCCGACGCCGATGTTGGACGAACTGGAGAAAGGCCCGTGGCCGAGTTTCATCTCGGGAATCAAGCGCCTTCGCGACCAGCACCCGGACGGGCGCGTCAGCGGCGTCGCCAACGACCTGCTGGGGCAACTTGAACACTCGTACGAAACGCGCAAGGGCTACTGGAAAGGCGGCACCGTCAGCGTCTTCGGCTACGGCAGCGGCATCATTCCGCGCTTCTCGGAAGTCGGCTCGGCGTTTCCCGCATCAAAGGAATTCCACACGCTCAGGGTGCAGCCGCCCGCCGGCAACTACTACACGACCGGCATGCTGCGCCAACTCGCCGAAAGTTGGGAGAAATGGGGTTCGGGCCTCGTCACTTTCCACGGCCAGACCGGCAACATCATGTTCATCGGCGCCTCCACCGAGAACACGCAGCACTTCTTCGACGACATCAACGAATACGGCTGGGACCTCGGCGGCGCCGGCCCGTGCGTGCGCACCGGGCAGTCGTGCGTCGGCTCGGCGCGCTGCGAACAGTCCAGCATTGACGAGATGCGGGTGCACCGCACGCTGCTGAACAACTTCACCGACGATGTGCACCGCCCGTCGCTGCCGTACAAGTTCAAGTTCAAGGTCTCGGGCTGCCCCAACGACTGCATGAATTCCATCGAGCGCTCCGACTTCGCCATCATCGGCACCTGGCGCGACGACATGAAGGTGGATCAGAAGGAAGTGAAGGAATATGTCGCCAAGAAGGGCCGCCAGTACATCGTGGACAATGTCATCGCGCGCTGCCCGACGAAGGCGCTGTCGCTGGCCGAAGACGACACGCTCGAGGTGGACAACCGCAACTGCGTGCGCTGCATGCACTGCCTGAATGTGATGCCGAAGGCGCTGTCGCCGGGCGACGACAAGGGCGCGACGCTGCTGCTGGGCGGCAAGCGCACGCTGAAAATCGGCGACCTGATGGGCACCGTCATCGTGCCGTTCATCAAACTGGAGACGCCGGAAGACTTCGAGCGCCTCGTCGAGATCGCCGAGAACACGATAGACTTCTGGGCCGAGAACGGCCTTGAGCACGAACGCTGCGGCGAGATGATCGAGCGCATCGGCCTCGTCAACTTCCTCGAGGGCATCGGCCTGGATGTGGACCCGAACATGATCACCGACCCGCGCACCAGTTCCTATGTCCGCACCGACGACTGGGAAGACGAAGCGGCGCGGTGGTTCGAGCACAAGCAATCGCGCCAGGCCGCCACCGCCTGAGCGGCGCACGGCGACACAGGCAACACCACAGACAACAGGCAAGACCATGGCAAAACAACACGACCGCGACCCGATTGAATCCGGCTGCCCCGACGGCCTTCAATACATGCACCCGGTGATGCGCCGCAACTACGGCAACTGGGCCTACCACGAAGACCCGCGCCCGGGCGTGCTCAAGCATGTCGCCCACGGCGGCGACGCCATCTGGACGGTGCGCGCCGGCACCCAGCGCATCCTCGATGTGTTCACGCTGCGAAAACTGTGCGACATCGGCGACCGCTACGCCGACGGCTATGTGCGCTTCACGATACGCAGCAACATCGAGTACATGGTCGGCGACGAGAGCAAGGTCATGCCGCTGATCAACGCGCTTGAAGACGCCGGCTTTGTCGTCGGCGGCACCAAGAACTCGGTGACGATGATCTCCCACACCCAGGGCTGGCTGCACTGCGACATCCCCGGCACCGACGCCTCCGGCGTCGTCAAGGCGATGATGGACGAACTGGTCGGCGAATTCAGAAACTGGAACATGCCGAACCGCGTCCACATCACCACCTCGTGCTGCCAGATCAACTGCGGCGGCCAGGGCGACATCGCAATCAATGTGCAGCACACCAAGCCGCCGAAGATCAACCACGACCTCGTGTCCAATGTCTGCGAGCGCCCGTCGGTGGTGGCGCGCTGCCCGGTGGCGGCGATACGCCCGGCCATCGTCAACGGCAAGCCGTCGCTTGAGGTGGACGAGAAGAAGTGCATCTGCTGCGGCGCCTGCTACCCGCCGTGCCCGCCGATGCAGATCAACGACCCGGAGCACACGAAACTGGCGATTTGGGTCGGCGGCAACCACTCGAACGCGCGCGGCAAGCCGACCTTCCAGAAACTGGTCGCCGCCGGCATCCCGAACAACCCGCCGCGCTGGCCGGAGGCGACCGCGGTCGTCAAGAAAATCCTCCAGACCTACAAGGAGGACGCCAAGGACTGGGAGCGAATCAACGACTGGATTGAGCGCATCGGCTGGCCGCGCTTTTTTGAACTGACCGAACTGCCGTTCACCAAGTACCACATCGACAACTGGCTCGGCGCCCGGCGCAGTCTCAACGCATCCACCCACATCCGCTTCTGACCGCCGCCGGCGCCGCCGATGAAACTGTCGCTGCTGGTCAACGAAGGCCCCTACACGCACCAGGCGTCGGACAGCGCCTACCGCTTCGCGCGCGCGGCGCTTGACAAGGGGCACGAGATTTACCGCGTGTTCTTCTACCACGACGGCGTCAACAACGGCACCCGCCTGGCGGTGCCGCCGCAGGACGACAGAAACCTGTCGCAACTGTGGTCGCAACTGGCCGCCGAGCACGAACTCGACCTGGTGCTGTGCGTCGCGGCGGCGCAGCGCCGCGGCCTGCTCGACGGCGACGAGGCCAAGCGCCACGGCAAGGACGCCGACAACATCGCGCCGGGCTTTCGCATCTCCGGGCTGGGGCAGTTAATCGAGGCCGGCATCCAGTCCGACCGGCTGGTGACCTTCGGCGACTGATGGACGACGCGAACGGCGGCGGCGGCGCCAACGGCGTCACCAAGAAGTTCATGTACATGAACCGCAAGGCGCCCTACGGCACCGTCTATGCGCTTGAATCGCTCGAGGTGGTGCTGATTGCGGCGGCGTTCGAGCAGGACATCAGCGTCGTCTTCGCCGACGACGGCGTCTATCAGTTGATGAAGGGCCAGGACACCGACGGCATCGGCATGAAGAATTTCTCGCCGGCCTACGCCGCGCTCGGCGACTACGACATCAACAAGATTTACATCGAGCGCGAGTCGCTCGAGGAACGCGGGCTGTCGCTCGACGACCTCCAGGCGCTGACCTGGGAGGACGAGGACGACGACTGGAAGGAGAAGAGTTCGCTGCACCTGGTCGGGCGCGACGAACTGGCGGCGCTGATCGCCGAACAGGACATCGTCCTGAGTTTCTGACGGGCCGCGCGCCATCCGCCGATGCTGCACATCGTCAACAAGTCGCCGTTCGAGCGCAACGCGCTGGCGACCTGCCTGCGCCTCGCCGCCGACGACAGCACGGTGCTGCTGATTGAGGACGGCGTCGTCGCGGCGGCGAACAACACGCGCTTCGGCGGCCTGCTCGCCGACGGCATGAAAAGAAACCTGAAATTTTTTGTGCTGTCGCACGACGCCGCGGCGCGCGGGCTGGCGCCGGAAAGGCTGGTGCCCGGCGTCGAAACGGTGGATTACGGCGGTTTTGTGGACTTGGTGACAAGCCACGATACTGTACAATCATGGCTGTAACGCCCTGAACCACAAGGGCCCAACGAGGAGGAAGAACCATGCCTTTGCAAATAGACGGAAAAACCTACGAGACCGACGAGGAGGGCTACCTTGCCAACCTCGGCGACTGGACGCCCGAACTGGCGACGGCGATGGCCACCGCCGACGGCGCCGACCTTGAGGACAATCACTGGGAAGTCATCAATTTTCTGCGTGAGTACTACGAGGAATACCAGATCGCGCCGGCGGTGCGGGTGCTGACCAAGGCCATCGGCAAGAAACTCGGCAAGGACAAGGGGAACAGCAAATACCTGTACGAACTGTTTCCCTACGGGCCGGCCAAACAGGCCTGCAAATACGCCGGGCTGCCGAAACCGACCGGCTGCGTCTGAGCCGGGCGCGATGCGGAACCGGCGGACGGCGCCGCGCCGCGCACAGCCGAACGGAAACCAAGATGTCGTTGCTGACGCTGTCCTACGCGGTGCTTTTCTACGCGGCGACCGCCGTGCTTGTCGGCGGCCTCGCGTGGCACATCTGGCTTTACCGGCGCGCGCCGGCGCCGCTGAAGATTCCGACGACGCCGGCGCCGACAACGCGGCGCGGCGTCGTCTGGCGCCTGTTCCGCGAAGTCGTTTTTTTCGAGAGCCTGTTCAAGTCCAGCAAATGGACCTGGCTGTTCGGGTGGCTGTTTCACTTCGGCCTGCTGCTGGTGCTGCTGCGCCACCTGCGCTACTTCACGCAGCCGGTGTGGGCGTGGGTCGGGTGGCTGCAACCCGTCGGCAAGTACGCGTCGCTGATGATGATCGCCGGCCTCGCCGGCCTGTGGCTGCGGCGCATCGCCGTGGACCGGGTGCGCTACATCTCGTCGCCGTCGGACCACCTGATGCTGCTGCTGCTGCTCGCCATCGGCGTCACCGGCGTGCTGATGACCTTTGTGTGGCCGGTTGACATCGTCTCAATGAAGGCGTTTTTCATCGGCCTGATGCGCCTCGACTGGCAGCCGCTGCCGCCCGACCCGCTGATGGCCGTGCACCTGGCGCTGGTGGCGGCGCTGATGGTGATTTTCCCGTTCAGCAAACTGCTGCATGTGCCGGGCTTGTTTTTCAGCCCGACGCGCAACCAGGCCGACAACCCGCGCCGCAAGCGCCATGTCGCGCCGTGGGCGGCCAAACTGGAGCGTTCCGGTGGCTGACGCGGCGTTCGAGACCCCGGCGTTTCGCGAATACCGCGTCATCCCGAAACTGCGCGAGGGCGCGATGGCGCACAGCCAACCGTTCGTCGCCAAGCCCGGCTTTCAGGAGCCGCTCGGCTTTCCCGGCGAACTGGTGGACGACTGGGAGCGCAAGGCGGTCGAGAAGATGGGCGAGTTGAACAAGAAATACCGCTCGCTTCAGGTGTTCCTCGACTCGTGCGTCAAGTGCGGCGCGTGCACCGACAAATGCCACTACTACCTCGGCACCACCGACCCCAACAACATGCCGGTCGCGCGCCAGGATTTGTACCGGAAGGTGTACCGGCGCTACTACACATTCGCCGGCAAACACTTCCCGTGGCTGGTCGGCGCGAAGGACATGACCAGGGATGTGCTCGACCAGTGGTACAGTTATTTTCACCAGTGCTCGCAGTGCCGCCGCTGCTCGGTGTACTGCCCCTACGGCATTGACACCGCCGAAATATCAATGGCGGCGCGCGAGGTGATGGACCATGTCGGCAAGGGCCAGAAGTACTGCAACGAGATCATCGGCAAGGTGCACGCCATCGGCAACAACCTCGGCCTGCCGGAACCGGCGCTGCGCGACACGCTCGAGGGGCTTGAGGAAGAGGTGCTCGAGGACACCGGCGAGCCGGTGCGCTTTCCGCTCGACGAGAAAGGCGCCGATGTGCTGCTGGTGACGCCGTCGGCGGACTTCTTCGCCGAGCCGCATGTGGACGGGCTGATCGGCTACGCCAAGGTGCTGCACAAGGCCGGCATCTCGTGGACCTTCAGTTCGCACGCGAGCGAGGCCGCCAACTTCGGCATGTTCATCGGCAACTACGAGAACATGCGCAAGATGGCGCTGCGCGTGCGCGAGGCGGCGCTTGAACTCGGCGTGCGCCGCATCGTCTTCGGCGAGTGCGGCCACGCCTGGCGCGTCGCCTACAGTTTCCTGAACACGCTGGCCGGGCCGTTCGACTTTCTCGACCCGGCGTGGCCGGTGCCGCAGCACATCTGCGAGGTGACCCACGGCCTGATACGCGACGGTCAGCTGCGGCTCGACCCGTCGCAGAACGACGACAAGGTCGTCACCTTCCACGACTCGTGCAACATCGCGCGCGCGTCGCGCATGGGCGGCGAGCCGGGCGGCCAGTTCACGATACCGCGCGAGATTCTGAAGGCGTGCTGCAACCATTTTCACGACATGCCGGCGGAGACGGTGCGCGAGGGCACCTACTGCTGCGGCGGCGGCGGCGGCCTGCTGACCGACGACCTCATTGAATTGCGCGTCAAGGGCGCGCTGCCGCGGATGGAGGCGCTGAAAGAGGTCGTCGAAGACTACGGCGTAACCCACATGGTCGCGATTTGCGCGATCTGCAAGAGCCAGTTCTCCAAGGTGCTGCCCTACTACGGGTTCACGATGGACCAGGTCATCAGCCTGCACGAACTGGTCGGCAATGCGCTGATGCCGGGCAGCGAGTCCGGCGACGACGACGAAGCCGGCGACGGCAAACCCCCGGAACAACAGGCGGCGTGACGGCGCCGCGCACAAGCAACCGACAGGAGCACACACCATGGCAACCGCCAAAGACAACACCGCGGCGCAAGACGCGCCCGAACAGAAACTGACCTTCCGGCGCTACGCCGACGGCGACCACAAGTGGGAGAGCTTTTCCGAGCAGATCTTTCTCGCCGACCACTCGCACAAGTGCCCGACCTATGTGCACCGGACGCCGCCGTGCCAGGGCAGCTGCCCGTCCGGCGAGGACATCCGCGGCTGGCTGTCCATCGTGCGCGGCATCGAGAAGCCGCCCGAGGGGATGTCCATGCAGGAATACGCCTTCCGGCGCTCGACCGACGCCAACCCGTTCCCGTCCATGATGGGGCGGGTGTGCCCGGCGCCGTGCCAGGACGGTTGCAACCGCAACCATGTCGAGGACTATGTCGGCATCAACGCGGTCGAGCAGTACATCGGCGACACCGCCATCGAGCAGAAGTTCCGCTTTGACGACGCGCCCGAATTGAGCGGCAAGAAAGTGGCGATCATCGGCGGCGGCCCCGCCGGCCTGTCGGCGGCCTTCCACCTGCGCCGCAAGGGCCACGCCGGCGTCATCTTCGACGAACACGAGGAACTCGGCGGCATGATGCGCTACGGCATTCCCGGCTACCGCACGCCGCGCGACCTGCTCGACCACGAAATCCGGCGCATTCTCGACATGGGCGGCATCGAGACGCGCCTGTCGGTGCGCGTCGGGCGCGATGTCTCGGTCGAGGAACTGGAGCGCGAATTCGACGCCGTCGTCTGGTGCCTCGGCTGTCAGACCGGGCGCGGCCTGCCGGTGCCGAACGGCGATGTCTCGAACTGCGTCAGCGGCGTCAAGTTTCTCGAGGTGTTCAACAAGGGGCTGCTGAAGGTGGCCTCCGACAAGATTGTCTGCGTCGGCGGCGGCGACACCTCGATTGATGTCGTGTCGGTGGCGCGGCGCCTCGGCAAGGTTCGCAAACTGTCGGAGAAGGAACAGCCGGAATATGTCGTCGGCGGCTATGTCGCGCACGACGCCGCCTTCGCCGCGGCGCGCGAGGGCGCGACCGTGGTGCTGACCTCGCTGTTCGACCGCGGCGAAATGACGGCCAGCGAACACGAGGTCGAGGACGCGCTGAAGGAAGGCGTCAAGATCATCAACGGCGTGATGCCGGTCGAGGTGCTGGTGGACGGCGACGGGCGCGCGCGCGCGCTGAAGATGGCGAAGTGCGAAATGGAGGAAAACAAGCCGAAGCCGGTCGCCGGCACCGAGTTCGAGATTGAGTGCGACCTGATTGTGTCGGCCATCGGCCAGGGCGGCGACCTGTCGGGGCTTGAGGAATTCGACAATGGCCGCGGCCTGATGGATGTGGACCGCCTCTACGGCGTCGCCGGGCGCGCCGGGCACTTCGCCGCCGGCGACATCATCCGCCCGCACCTGCTGACGACGGCCATCGGCCAGGCCTCGATCGCCGCCGACAGCGTGGACTACCACCTGAGAAAAACCGAACTCGGCAAGCGCCCGAAGGTGGATGTGCACCACTTTGACCTGCTCGACAAACTGCGCGAGACCGGCCTTGAGCCGCAGGAATTCGACGCCGGCGACGGCGAGCGCGGCACCTGCGACGCCGACTTCTCGGTGCACAACTACGAAGACCGCTCAAGCCAGGAAGTCATCCCGGTCGAGCGGCTGTTTCTCGGCCACTTCTCCTATGCCGCGCGGCACATACGCGAGGGGCGCGGGCCGTCGGCGGAGGAAGTGCTGGGGCACTTCGAGGAGCGCACCACCGGCCTCGGCGAGGAGCAGGCCGTCGGCGAGGCCGAACGCTGCATGAGTTGCGGCATGTGCTTTGAGTGCGACAACTGCGTCGTGTTCTGCCCGCAGGACGCGGTTTTCCGGGTGGACAAGTCGAAGAAGACGACCGGGCGCTATGTGGACACCGACTACGACCGCTGCATCGGCTGCCACATCTGCGCCGATGTCTGTCCGACCGGCTACATTGACATGGCGCTGGGAGACCATTGACCCGCCGCGCCCGCCGCCTGATGATGGCCGCCGCGGCGACGGCCACTGCCGCGCTGGCGGCGTTTTCCGGCGCCGCCGCCGACGGCCACCTGATGCCCCCCCTGCCCGAAGCCAAGGGCGAGCAGTGCGTCGAGCCGACCGAAGTCATGCGCCGGCGCCACGCGCAGTTCATCCTGCACCAGCGCGACGAAACGGTGCACCGCGGAATCCGCACGCAAAAACACCGCTTCGTCAACTGCATTGACTGCCATGTCCGGCCAAACGCCGCCGGCGCGTGGCCGCGCCACACCGACGACGGCCACTTCTGCAGCGTCTGCCACCGCTACGCGAGCGTGCAAATGGACTGCTTCCAATGCCACGCCGACCGACCGCCCGAAGCCTACGCCGCGGGCCGCCAGTCGGCGCGCAAGGCCCCGACCCGCCTCGGCATCAACGACCTGCACCTGGAGCGACTGCGCTGACATGCCAAACCCGCCACCGGACAAACAGCGCCGTGAATTCCTGAAAGCCGGCGCGCTGGCGGCGGGGCTGGCCGTCGCGCCCGGCGTCTTTCTGTACGGCGTCGGACGCGCCGGCGTGCGCGCCGCCGACGAGCCGGTGTCGGCGCGGGTGCGCTGGGGCATGCTGGTGGATGTCAACGCCTGCGCCGACGGCTGCACCGCGTGCGTCGAGGCGTGCGACGACGAGCACGGCCTGGCCGGATTTGACCGCCCCGAAACCGACGCCCAGTGGATACGCAAACTGACCGTGCGCGACCGCGTCAGCGGCCACGCCAAGTCATTCCCGGTCATGTGCCAGCATTGCGAACACCCGCCGTGCGTGGATGTCTGCCCGACCGGCGCCTCGTTCCGGCGCGCCGACGGCATCGTGCTGGTGGACAAGCACACCTGCATCGGCTGCCGCTACTGCATGATGGCGTGCCCGTACAAGGCGCGCTCGTTCATCCACGAGGCGCTCGCCGACCAACTGCCGCACGCGCCGAGGGGCAAGGGCACCGTCGAGAGTTGCACCTTCTGCGTGCACAAGGTGGACCGCGGCGACGGAACCACCGCCTGCGCCGAGGCGTGCGAGCGCGAAGGCCACCGCGCGCTGGTGTTCGGCGACCTCAACGACCCCGGCAGCGAGATTTCAAGGCGCCTCGCCGAGCACGGCGGCGCGCAGATACGCGCCGACCTCGGGCTTAACACCGGCGTGCGCTACCAGGGCCTGTGACGATGCCGCCGTTTCGCCACCGCGCCCTCGACGCCGACAGCGCCGGCTACTTCGCGCTGCTGGCCGGCTTCGCGCTGTTCGCGCTGGCCGGCGCCGGCGCCGCCTGGTACATGGAGCACGAAGGCCATTATGTGACCGGCATGAACAACCAGATTGTGTGGGGCGTGCCGCATGTTTTCGCGATCTTCCTGATTGTCGCCGCCTCCGGCGCGCTCAATGTCGCTTCCATCGCGTCGGTGTTCGGCAAACTCGACTACAAACCGCTGGCGCGGCTGTCGGCCATCCTCGCCGTGGCGCTGCTGGTCGGCGGGCTTGCCATCCTGGTGCTCGACCTGGGCCGCCCCGACCGCCTGATTGTCGCGATGACCTACTACAACTTCAAGTCCATCTTCGCGTGGAACATCTTTCTCTACATCGGCTTCATCTTTGTCGCCGCCGCCTATCTGTGGACGATGTTCGAGCGCCGGATGGGGCGCTGGAACCGCGGCGCCGGCATCGCGGCGCTGCTGTGGCGCCTGGTGCTGACGACCGGAACCGGCTCCATCTTCGGCTTTCTGGTCGCGCGCCAGGCCTACGACGCCGCGCTGATGGCGCCGATGTTCGTCGCCATGTCGTTCTCGTACGGCCTCGCCGTGTTCATCCTCGTGCTGATGGCGTCCAGCCGCCTCGCGCGACGCCCGCTCGGCGGCCTGATTCTGCACAAACTGAAAAACCTGCTCGGCGTGTTCGTCGCCGCGGTGCTGTATTTCGTCGTCGCCTTCAACCTGACCAATCTCTACGCCGCCGAACACCGCGGCGTCGAGGATTTCCTGCTGGCGAGCGGCGGCGTCTATCCGCTGCTGTTCTGGGCCGTGCAGGTCGGCGCCGGCGGCCTGCTGCCGCTGCTGCTGTTCTACGCGCCGCCGCTGGCGCGTTCGCGCGCCGCCGTCGCCGCCGGCTGCGCGCTGGTCGTCGTCGGCGCCTTCGCGCAGTTGTATGTCATCATCATCGGCGGCCAGGCCTACCCGCTGGTGCTGTTTCCGGGCATGGAGGAAGGCAGCGGTTTCTTCGACGGCGTTGTCGCCGGTTACACGCCGAGCCTGCCGGAACTGACGCTCGGCGTCGGCGGCGTCGCGCTGTCGCTGGCGCTGCTGATGTTCGCGCTGGCCGTCCTCGATTTCCTGCCCGAAGACCTGTCCGACCGCCATTTCAGCACCGCCGCCGCCGCGGCGGAATGACGGCGGCGCGGCCCGATGGCGCGGTGGCTGGTCAGCGCGGCGCACAAGTCGTCCGGCAAGACGGTTGTCGCCGCCGGCCTGTGCGCGGCGCTGAAAGCGCGCGGCATGGAAGTGCGCGCGTTCAAGAAAGGCCCCGACTACATTGACCCGCAGTGGCTGGCGCATGCCTGCGCCCGGCCCTGCTACAACCTCGACTTCAACACGCAGTCGCACGCCGGGATCATCGCGACGGTCGCCGCACACGCGGCGCCGCCCGGCGGCTGCACGCTGGTCGAGGGCAACAAGGGGCTGTACGACGGCGTCGCCGCCGACGGCGCCGACAGCAACGCGGCGCTCGCCAGATTGCTCGGCCTGCCGGTGGTGCTGGTCGTGGACTGCGACGGCATGACGCGCGGCATCGCGCCGCTGCTGCAAGGCTACCGCGCGTTCGACCCGCAAGTCGCGCTGGCCGGCGTGATTCTGAACAAGGTCGGCGGCGAACGCCACCGCGCCAAACTGACCGCCGCAGTCGAGGCATACACCGACCTGCCGGTGCTGGGCGCGGTGATGCGCGACGCGCGCCTGACGCTGCCGGAAAGACACCTGGGCCTGGTGCCGTCCGCCGAAACGAACGGCGCGGCGCGGCGCATCAACGATTTGCGCGACGCCGTCGCCGCGCAGGTGGATCTGGAGCACCTGCTGCGCGCCGTTGACGACGCCGCTTCAACAGCGTCCGGCGACGGCGGCACATTGCCGGTACCCGGCGCCGCTTTAACAGCGTCTGGCAACGATGACCCGCCGGCGTCCGGCGTCGCTTCCACGGTATCCGGTGATGGCAGGCCGCTGCAAGCATCCGGCGCCGCTTCTGCGGTATCCGGCGACAACGGCGGCCCGCTGCGTCTCGGCGTTTTCAGGGACCGCGCGTTCTCTTTCTATTACCCCGACGACCTCGAAGACCTTGAACGCTGCGGCGCCGAACTGGTGTTTGTCAACAGCCTGCATGACACGCGCCTGCCGCCGGTGGACGGCCTGTTCATCGGCGGCGGCTTTCCCGAAACGCAGGCCGCGGCGCTTGAAGCCAACGCCGCGCTGCGCGGCGAGGTCGCGCGCGCAATCAACGGCGGCCTGCCGGCCTACGCCGAATGCGGCGGCCTGATGTATCTGTCGCGCGCCATCACCTGGCGCGAACACCGCCGTGAAATGTGCGGCGTCATCGCCGCCGACACGCTGATGTGCGAACGCCCGCAGGGCCGCGGCCATGTCGAGTTCAGCGAAACCGCGCACATGCCGTGGCCCGCCATCGGGGGCGAGGCAAAGACGCGCCGCGCCCACGAATTCCACTACTCGCGCCTGGTCAACGCCGCCGCCTTCAACACCGCCTACGCGGTGTCACGCGGCGACGGCCTCGGCGAAGGCCGCGACGGCATCGTCCACAAAAACCTGCTGGCAAGTTACCTGCACCGCCGCGCCACCGCCGACAACCGCTGGACACAACGCTTCACCGGATTCGTCCGCGCCCGCAAGAACGCCGGAGAAGCGCGGTAAAACAGCCGCCGCGCGCATTGCCGAAGCGCCGCGCCGGCGGCTGGCGACGGCACAGCGCGCCGCCCGGCGGCGGGTGCGGCGGCGCACCGGGTCATTGGATTTTTCCGCCACCGTCATCCCGCGACAGCCCGCGCAGCAGGCCGGCGACCGGCGTTCTCGGCACCATCTGCACATCGTAGTTGATGAAGGCGAGCAGGAACTGGCTGCCGAGAATAATCGAAAGCACCGACAGCATGATGGTGCCGACCGGCGTCGTCAGCATGGCCTCGGCGGACTCCATCCACTTCACGGCGCCGAAAGACAGGCCGAAAATCAGCAGCGCGCTTCCGAGCACCAGTTCTATCGAGGCGAGGTTGAAGTCCCTCAAAAAATAATTGTAGGCGATTCTCTTGAACAGGTTGCGCAGGTGCTTGAACAGGAAGAGCGGCGCCTCGCGGATGGCGCGGATGCCGCTGACCTCGCCGTCGTAGCGGCTGTGCATCGGCACATCCTCGACCACGGCGCGCAGCAGGCCGAGCCGGAAAAGCAGGTCGCTCTCGAAGAAATAGCCGCGGTCTATCTTGGCGCCCGGCAGCGCGCGGAAGACATTCGCGTTGAGCGCCAGGTAGCCGTTGTTGGGGTCGAAGATGTTCCAGTAGCCGGTGGACAGTTTCGCGAAAAAAGAGAACATCGCGTTTCCAAGCAACCGCGGCCACGGCATGTCTTTCAGCCCCTCGAGGTCGTGGAAGCGGTTGCCCTTGGCGTAGTCGGCGCGCCCTTCCGCCACCGGCGCCGTGAACAGCGGCAGCAGGCGCGGGTCCATCTGGCCGTCGCCGTCGATCTTGACGAGAATGTCGGCGCCGTCTTCGGCGGCGTGCGCGAAGCCGCGCAGCGTCGCGCCGCCGACGCCGAGGTTCTCGTCGTTGAACAGCACCTGAACCCGCGCATCCTTCACCTGCGCGGCGACCTGCTCGCCGCTGCGCTCGGGGCAGGCGTCATCCACGACGACGATGCGGTCGCACGACGGCGGGATGCGCTCGATGACCGACACGATGCGCTCCCTGACCCGGTGGCACGGAATGACGACGGCGACGCGCGGCTGCTTCATCGCCCTGCCGCCGCCGGGCGCGACATGATTTCCAGCACCTGCCGCGCAAAAATGCAGTAAACCGGCAGCATGATGCCGCTGACCTGAAGAAAGAACCGGCTCACATTCGTTCCTATCAAGGTGAATTGTACGTTGCCGGTGAAATTGGAGAAATAAAACAGGGCAAACACCACCGCCAGCATGTAGATGACCAGCGCCCTGGCGCTCATCTCCACCCGGCCAATCAGCGCGAACAGCGCCATCGGCACGAACAGCCACCAGAACACATTGAAACTTCCGTAACTGAACAGCGCGGAAAAGAAATGAAAGAAAGAATCGGAGTTGTAGCGTTTTTCGAACAACCACGCCACTCTCCCGCTGGCGTACTGGCCGATGAAATCGGCGGTCAGCCAGTACAGCAGATAAACGACCGCGGCGGCGGCCAGTTGAAACAGCAGAATTTTCCTCCACGGGTACTGGCCGCGCGCGTACAGCCAGTAACTTGCGCCCATCACCGACAGCACCACAAGCCACATCCTGCCCTCCATCTTGGACAAGGCGCCGCACACCAGGCAGGCGCCCGCGACCACCAGCCAGAAGCGCGCGGTTTTGCCCTTGTCCAGATAAAAAAAGCAGAGAACACCGGCCACGGCGATGAAAAAACACGCCACCAGCAAATCGTTGAAGCCGGGCCGCAGCGCATGATGGACCACCAGCGGCAGCGACGCGAACAACCAGGCGCACGCCAGCGAGGCCGTGGTGTGGCGCGTCAGCCGGTAGCAGGCGGCGGCGGCGATGGCAATGAACGAAAGCCATGCGAACAGCCACGGCACCGCAATCATGCTGTCGTACCAGCGGTCGAGCGGCATTCTCGCCCACGCCGCGAGTATCGGCGGGCCGAGCGGGGATGCCGTGCCGCCGCCCGGAAACACGGTGCCTTCGCCGAGTCTCTTGGCGAGCGAAACATAGCCGGCGGGATTCGTCGCATCCGAATCAATCACCGGGTAATTCAGCGCGGCGTAAACCACCGCCGCGCATTTGGCGGCCAGCAGCGCGAACAGCACCCAGTCGCGCGGCTTGATGACCGGCATGGCAACGGCGGGCAACGGCGGCGCCCGCAGGTACAGCACCGCGCCCGCCGCCACCAGCAGCAGCATGACGGCGATGGCGGCGTAGTTCCAGTGCGTGCTCCACCACCCCGCCAAGACAAACAGGTAACCGACCGCGTACAGCACGACAACGCCCGTCGGCCACGCATATGGCAGGCAGGGCAGCCAGCGCAGGCGCCGCCCGGGCGCCGCCAGTTGCATCAGCGCGAGGCCGCTCGCCGCCAGCAGCAAGTGGCTCAGCAGAACAACCAGAAAAACCCCGGTCAACGGACCACCTTCAGCAGGCGCGCGCCGGGCGATGATTGATACAGCGTCTCAACCCTGTATTTCTTGTCGCTGCCCTCGACCGAAACCGTCTCCCCGTCGGCCTCGACGACCAAACCCTCGGGATAGTAGTAAAACAGGTATTCAATGTCGTCGCTAATCCATTTGCCGCCGGTTCTCGTATCCCACCACGAGCCGACCACGGCGTAGTACTCATGGTCGCGGTACAAAAACACCAGCCAGTTCGACTCGCCCGGAAAAAACCGCTTGCGCGGCCACGGAAAAGCCACCTTGGCGCCCGGCGGCGCGTGTTCGCGCAGGGCGCGGTCGAGTTGCGCGAACTCCTCGTCAAAGCGCGAGGCATATTCATCGTAGCGGTCGGCGTGCCACGCCGAAACTTCATGGGCGAGGCGCGCATGCGCGAACAGACTGCCCATGAACGGAATATCCAGCGCAAGATACGCCGCCGACGCGACGCAGCAGAACACAACCGCGCTGCGCCGGGTGCGCGCCAGCGCCAGCGCCAGGCCGGACAGCAGCACCAGCACGCCGAGCGCGACCACCAGCGAAAACCCGAGAACCCTGCTGTGCGCCCTGAAGTTGATTGAATAGGTGGTGATCGGCTCAATGGCCGTGTATTCGCGCCACGCGGTCGCGAGCAGGTCCGGCAGCGGCAGGGTCATCTCCAGCGACACGCTGCGCAAGGTCATGCTGTCCGCCGCAATCAGGTTCAGGCCCGAAATGCCGGCGCCGATGTCCCACGAAATCTTGCCCTGCCAGCGCGCCTCGCCATGGGTGTTGATGATGATCTCGTCGGCGTGCGCCGGAATCTCCGCCCGCGCCACCTGCTGCGAAATGCCCCTGGTTTGCCAGACCAGCATGATGGTTCTGTCGCGCGCCTGTGGTTCGACGGCAATGCGAACATAGGGGTAATCCTGCCAGGTGACGACGGCGAGGCGGTTGCGCGCATCCTGGCCGGGGCCGGAGACGACGCCGTAGGCGCCCGCCGCCTTCTCCTCGTCAATCTCGACGGACAGACTGTCATCGTTCCATTCCCAGCGCACGGCCTGCGGATGACTGGCCTGCAAGTTCCAGTCGTCCGCCGCGGCGCGGGAAAACGGATAGACCACCGGCGTCTGCGTGCGCTGGAACAGCGTGTAAACAAGGGCCGCCACGACGGC
>JAPPQC010000022.1 GCA_028817225.1 Gammaproteobacteria bacterium
ATGCCGGGTGTTGCGACGGAATAGAGGGCGTTTGCGATGTTCAGGGCGCCGCCGGTGGCGACGGTGTTGGTGACAATGCCTTCTTCATTCACTTCCTTGAATGTATCGTAGCGGTCCACGGTGTCAAGCAGCGCACTGCGCACCTCGGTGACAGTCAAGTCCGGCTTGAATGACCAAAGCAGGGCGGCGGCGGCAGAAACATGGGGAGTTGCACGGGAAGTGCTGGAACCACCTCGAATAAGCGCATTCTCAGCACTAAAATGCCTCCAGACGCGTGCAAAGGCAGGTGCGTACAAATCACCTATTTTGTTTCCGTAACTGGACCCATAGTTGGAAGATTCCATCCAGCGAGTGCGGGTGGTTTCACTCTGCCCCGCGACCACAATGATGTTGTCAAGATTATGGCAGCCTGGATCGAGTTGCATTGATTCTCGGCTTGTGCTGTTGTAGTTTATATTGCCGTTTCCAATCGCCTGAACAAATAAAACTCCCTCGTCCATGAGTTCGCCAAGTTTTTGACTTTCAGTCATGTAAGCGTGAGCATTGGGAAAGAGTGGATCACAACTATTTGGGAACCCTCCGCTGAAATTCAAAACCCGGATATTGACACGATGTTGGCGCTTCATTTTTAGAATGTACTGGTAGACATCTATAGTTGTGCCCTTCAAGAGCATAATCCGGACATTCCAGGCGACGCCCGCAATCCCATAACCATCGTTGCCGCGTGACGCGAGAACGCTGGCAACCAATGTGCCATGGTCTGGATTTGTACGAGCAAGGTTTTTCCCGCTTGAGATATCCAGGTCGCAACCGTGGATGTCATCTATGCAGCCATTGTTGTCGTCGTCCATGTCGGGCCTGCCTGTCAGTTCCGCTTCGTTGACCCACAGATTGGGGCGCAAATCCAGGTTGTTGATGTACAGGCCCCCGTCCAGCACTGCAACCACGACATTTTCGCTGCCGGTCGTATAGGCCCACGCTTCCGGGGCATCCACATCCACATCATTGATGGTGTCATGTAAGTTGGTCTGGTTTTCGAAATCCTCGTCGTTCGGTATGACTCCGAAAAATTCCGCTTTGGGTTGTTTGTATGCGTAATCCACCGACGAGTCTTGCCGAATAATCTCAAGCAGCCAATCCGTATTCCATGTGGTGGGCACTTTGATGGAGGACATGTCGAATTGATCAAGGTAGGGCATTTGGACTTCTTCCATTTCGGAAAGTACCGCCATTGGCCCGTTGGTGGGTTCGGGCACGCCGGACAAACGGGCCACCAGCAGCGTCTGGCGTTCGGCCTTTTCATCAAGCAGATGCTCGGGAATGGTCTTGATGTTTTGCAGGATGGGGCGGAAGTCTTTTTGTGCAGTGTTTGTGCCGGAGATTGCGGTTTTATAGCGTAGCGGTGCGGAGGACTCAGCCAGCAAAATCATCATCAGGGCGGCAACTGCCCCCCCGATGTACCACCCGGTGTTTCTTGTTTTCTGCGGAATTGTCATGCTGGAAAGGCGCTTGCGAACGGCAAAAAACGCCGGTTTTTCAATGGATATGATATACCACGCCGCCGAGCGGTTTCTATGCTAATATCATCGGCCTAATCGGGACTCTTGAATGAAACCGACTCTTGCAGCAGCGAGACTGCTTTCCATATTAGCGGCATGGGCAACCCTGTCGCTTGCGGCGCCCCTGCATGGTGCGTCGCCGGGCTTTCCTTTTGCCGAAGACTTTCAGTCACAACCATTGCTGAACAGCACCCGCTGATTGGCCTCGCCGCCACCGTGCCGCCACGCTAATCATCCAACCACGACATAACGGAGACAAACCAATGGAAACCGCACTGCTGATTTTGATGTTGTCAGGCCGCGCGCACGCGCTGCAAGCGGGCGAGGCGGCGCCGGACTTTGCGCTGCCCGACCAGCACGGCGAGATACACCGCCTTGCCGACTACCGCGGCCAGTGGCTGGTGCTGTATTTTTATCCGAAGGATGACACGCCGGGCTGCACCACCGAGGCGTGTTCGTTCCGCGATGACATTGTGCAGATACGCGACCTCGGCTGCAAGGTGGTCGGTGTCAGCACCGACAGCGCGGAAAGCCACGCGAAGTTCGCCGAGAAATACGGCCTGCCGTTTCCGCTGCTGGCCGACGAAAGCGGCGAAGTCGCCGGGCGCTACAACGCGCTGACGCGCTTCGGCCCGCTGCGCCTTGCCAAACGCAGAACCTACATCATCAACCCCGACGCTGGCATCGCCCGCGTCTATCGCAAGGTGCGCCCCGCAGAACACAGCCGCGAAGTCATCGCCGACCTGAAACAACTGGTCTCGGAACACCAGGCGCAGCAGTAACACCGCCGCCGCCGCTAAACGGCGTATATTCGACGCCGCCTGCCCCACCCTCGCCGCCACTGAACGGCGCACATTCACCGCCGGCAACCCCGGCTTCACCACCGCAAATGGCCCCGCCGCCCGCGACTGGCGCGGCAAACCCGAAAATACAACCCCGGCCCGCCGCCCGGCCCGCCACACGCCAAACACGCCGTAATCCCTTGTTAATGCTGTATTTTCCATAAACTCCCGCACCGATAAGGAGCCCCACCAGTGTACAAATAATAAATAAAAGTGGTGATTTATGGCTTTTTATGTAGTATTGTGGCGCGATTGTCGGAGAAGCCATGCGCGACGGTATGTTTTTCAAGGGGGTCAGCCAGGTGACCGTGGACCCGAAGGGCCGGGTCGGCGTGCCGGCGCGTTACCGCCAGACGCTGAAAGAATCCTGCAACGGCTGCCTGATTGTCACCGCCGACCGCGACGGCTGCCTGCTGATTTATCCCGACGATGCGTGGAACAAGATTGAACCCCACATCCACGACCTGCCCTCAATGAACAAGGACGCGCGTTTCATCCAGCGGCTGATGCTCGGCTACGCGACCGAGTGTGAACTGGATGGCCAGGGGCGCATCCTGCTGTCGTCGCCGCTGCGTGAATTCGCGCACCTCGGCAAACACGGCATGCTGCTCGGACAGGGCAAATACTTTGAATTGTGGGACCAGCAGCAATGGACTCGGCAGCGGGAAGCCTGCATGAGAGAGGAGAGCGACAACAAGGAAGTCAACCAGGCGCTTCAAAGCGTTCGCTTGTAGTTGTGCCCGCAAATGAGCGATGCCTGCGACGACGCCGAAAGCCAACATCGCCCGGTCCTGCTGGCGGAACTGCTGGACGGGCTGAACATTGACGCGCGCGGCTGCTATATTGACGCCACCTGCGGCCAGGGCGGCCACAGCGCGGCGCTGCTGCAACGCCTCGGCCCGGAGGGGCGCGTGATTGCGTTTGACAAAGACGCGCAAGCCTGCCGCCGCGCCGGCGCCGCGCTCGCCGCCGACGCGCGCTTCACCATTCGCCACGCCCCGTTCACGGCGCTGGCAAACCTCGCCGCCGAAGAGGGCATGGAAGGCCGCGCCGCCGGCGTGTTCTTTGATCTCGGCGTGTCGTCCAATCAACTGAACGCGCCCGAACGCGGTTTCAGTTTCCTGCGTAACGGCCCGCTTGATATGCGGATGAACACCGCCGCGGGCGCCACCGCGGCGCAGTGGCTGAACGCCGCCGACGCCGCCGAAATCCGGCGCGTGCTGAAAGAATACGGCGAAGAACGCAACGCCGCCAAAATCGCCGCCGCCATCGTCCGCCGCCGCCCGCTGCAAACCACCGGCGAACTGGCGGCGCTGGTGGAAGGCGTGTCCGGGCGCGGCGGCCACAAGCACCCGGCCACGCGCACCTTCCTGGCCGTGCGCCTGTTCATCAACCGCGAACTGGAAGAACTCGCCGACGCGCTCGCCAGCGTGCCGCGGCTGCTGCGCCGCGGCGGGCGTCTTGCGGTCATCACCTTTCATTCGCTGGAAGACCGCATCGTCAAGCGCTTCATCAAGACGCATTCCGAACCGCGCCGCGCGCCGCGCGGCCTGCCGGTCGCCGACGACGCATCCGGCGTCGTGCTGGCGAAGGTCGGCAAACCACAGGTTCCGGGTGACAGGGAAGTCGCCCTTAATTCACGCGCGCGCAGCGCCCGCCTGAGAATCGCGGAGCGGTTGTGACGATGGCCGGCAGGGAACCCGTCATCGTCTGCCTGCTGGCGGCGGCGGCGCTGCTGTCGGCGCTGGCGGTCGCCGTCGTTCGCCATCACGGGCGCACCGAATTCATTGAATCGCAGCGCCTGCTCTACGAACGCGACGAACTGCGCGTTGAATGGGAGCGCCTGCAACTTGAACGCGGCGCGTTCCAGACGCACGGCCATGTCGAGATGCTGGCGCGCGAAAAACTCGGCATGGAATACCCGAAACAGGTCGCGACGGTGGCGGCGCCGTGAACCGCGCGCGCCGCCCATCCCGCTCGTGGTACTGGCGCGGCTTTGTCGTGCTGCTGTTTCTGTCGTGCGCGATGCTGTCGCTGGTGGTGCGCGCGGTGCATTTGCAGTATGTGCAGCAGGACCAGTTGCAGCGCGAGGCCGACCACCGCCAGTTGCGCGTCGTCGAGATTCCGGCGCGGCGCGGGCGCATCGTGGATCGCAACGGCGATTTGCTGGCGGTCAGCACGCCGATTCATTCGGCCTGGATAGACCCGTCGGCGTTTGACGCCGCCAACGCGCGTTCGGTGGCGTTCGCGCTCGGCATCTCGCACCGCAAACTGCGCGACCGGCTTGAGGCCGCCGGCGGGCGGCGCTTTCTCTACGCGCGCCGCCATCTGGACCCGGACACCGCGGCGCGCGTCGAGCAGTTGATGCTGCCGGGCGTGCACCTGAAGCGCGAGTACCGCCGCTATTACCCGGCGGGCGAGGTGTCGGCGCACATCCTCGGCGTAACCGACATTGACGACACCGGCATTGAAGGCATGGAAAAGGCGTACAACGATGTCCTGCGCGCCACGCCCGGCGCCAAGCGCGTCGTGCGCGACCTTTATTCGCGCAGCATCAAGGACCTCGGCCTGATACGGGCGCCGCGCTACGGGCGCGACCTGGAACTCAGTTTCGACCAGCGCATTCAATACCAGGCCTACCGCGCGCTGAAAAAGGCGATCGCCGCGCACGCCGCGAAGGCCGGTTCGGTCGTGGTTCTCGACACGCGCACCGGCGAGGTGCTGGCCGCCGTCAACCAGCCGTCGTTCAACCCCAACGAGCGCGGCGGCTACCGCCCCGGCGACCGCCGCAACCGCGCCGTGATTGATTCGCTGGAACCCGGCTCCACCATCAAGCCGCTGATTGTCGCGGCGCTGCTCGACGGCGGCTACGCCGCGCCGGACACCGTCATCGAGACATCGCCGGGCTACTACCGCATCATGCGCAACAAAATCGTCGAGGACATCCGCGACTACGGGCGTCTCGACCTGCCCGGCATACTCGTCAAGTCAAGCAATGTCGGCATCAGCAAGGCGGTGCTGCGAATGCCGGCGGAGGCGCTGTGGCGCGTGCTCGACCGGCTCGGCTTCGGCCACATTCCGGGCACCGGGTTTCCGGGCGAGGCCGGCGGCACGCTGCGCTACCACACCGACTGGCACCGCATCGAGCAGGCGGTGATGTCGTACGGCTACGGCGTGTCGCTGTCGCCGCTGCAACTCGCACACAGTTACACCGCGCTCGCCAACGACGGCTGGCAGCCGACCCTGAGTTTCCTGAAAGGCAACCCGTATCTTGAGAAACGCCGCGTCTTCAAGCCGCAGACGGCGCGCGCGGTGCGCGCGATGCTGACGCGCGTCGTCGCCGAGGAGCGGCGGCTCGCCAAGGTGCGCGGCTTCACGACCGCCGGCAAGACCGGCACCGTCAGGAAGTCGGTGCGCGGCAGCGGCGAGGAGACCGACTACCTGTCGCTGTTCGCCGGTTTCGCGCCGGCGTCGGCGCCGCGCCTGATTGCCGTCGTCGTCATTGATTCGCCGACGCGCGGCGGCTACTACGGCGGCGAGGTCGCGGCGCCGGTGTTTGCAAGGGTCATGTCGGAGTCGCTGCGGCTGCTGAACATCGCCGACGATGAACACCCCGCAGACGGCTTCGCCGCGGTCGCCGGGGGCGGGGGCTGACGCCGTGCCCGGCGGAGTGCCGCTGCCGATGCTGCTCGACGGCCTGGCCGACGCGCAGCGCGCGCGCGATGTGCGCGTGACCGGCGTCGAGAGTTACAGCCGCAATGTGAGCGCCGGCGATTTGTACCTGGCGCTGCAAGGGTCGCACGCGCACGGGCTGGATTTTGTGCCGGAGGCGGTGCGCCGCGGCGCCAACGCGGTGGTGTGGGAAGGCGCGCGCGGCGGCGGTGAACACGGCGCGCCTGGCGAACACGGCGCGCCCGCGGCGCCCGCGGTGGCGATGGTGCGGGTGGACGGCCTGCGCGACAAGGTCGGCGTCATCGCCGGGCGTTTCTTCGGGCATCCGTCGCGCGAATTGTCGGTGGTCGCCGTCACCGGCACCGACGGCAAGACTTCGGTCAGCCATTTCATCGCCGAGGCGCTGTCGCTGTCGGGGCGGCGCTGCGGCTTGATCGGCACGCTCGGCCACGGCGAGTTCGGGCGCCTGGTGCCGGGCGTCAACACAACGCCGGACGCGCTCGCGCTGAACCGCGAGATGCGCCGCCTGCGCGACGCCGGCGTCGGCCATGTCGTGCTTGAGGCGTCGTCGCACGGCCTTGACCAGGGGCGTTTGAACGGCCTTGATGTGGACATCGCGGTGTTCACCAACCTCGGCGCCGACCATTGTGATTACCACGGCTCGCTTGAACAGTACGCGGCGGCGAAGAAGCGCCTGTTTCTGATGCCGGGTCTTGATTGCGCCGTCATCAACCGCGACGACGACTACGCCGCGCAGTTGATGGCGGCGTGCCGTTCCGGAACACGGGTCGTCACCTGCTCGGCGCTGTCGGACGCGGCGGATGTGTTCATCACAAAGACAACGCAGACGGCGGACGGCCTCGGCATTGAGGCGCGCGTCGGCGGCGATGAGGTCCTGATAAGCGCGCCGTTGTTCGGGCGTTTCAACGCCGCCAATCTGGCCGCGGCGCTGGCGGCGCTGACCGCCGCCGGTCTCGGCGCGCGGGAGGCGGCGTCGCTGCTGTCGCGCGTGCATCCGGTGCGCGGGCGCATGCAGCGTTTCGGCGGCGGCGCCGCGCCCGTCGTCGTGCTGGATTACGCGCACACGCCGCAGGCGCTGGAAAAGGCGCTGGCAACCTGCCGCGAACTCGGCGCCGCGCGCCTTGCCTGCGTGTTCGGCTGCGGCGGCGAACGCGACCGCGCCAAGCGCCCGCTGATGGGCGCCGCCGCCGCGCGCCTCGCCGACCGCGTCGTCGTAACCGACGACAACCCGCGCACCGAAGACCCCGACGCCATCGTCTCCGACATCCTGTCGGCGGTGGCCGACCGCCGCAATGTCGAGGTCGTGCGCGACCGCGCGCGCGCGATTGAGGCCGCCGTCGCCGACGCCGGCGCCGGCGACATCGTGCTGGTCGCGGGCAAGGGCCACGAGACACGCCAACTGGTCGCGGGCCAGTCGCTGCCGTTCGATGACGCCGAAGTGATACGGCGCGCATTGGGGGCGCGCGCATGAGTTGGGTCAACCTGCGCGAGATTGCGAATCTTGCGAGCGGCGTCGCGCACGGCGAGGATGTGCTGATTGAGAGCGTCTCGATAGACAGCCGCACGCTGAAGCCGGGCGCGCTGTACATCGCCGTGCGCGGCGAGCGCCATGACGGGCATGACTTTGTCGCCGCCGCCGCCGACGCCGGCGCCGCCGCAGTGATGGTCGCAAGGCCGCTGGACGCGCCGCTGCCGCAGATTCGCGTGGACGACACGCTGAAGGCGATGACGCGCCTTGCCGGCAAATGGCGGCGCCGGATGCAGGCGCTGATTATCGGCGTCACCGGCAGCAACGGCAAGACGACGACGCGCGAGATGCTGGCTTCCATTCTGTCATGCGGCAGCCGCACGGTGGCGTCGGCGGGCAACCGCAACAACCACATCGGCGTGCCGCTGACGCTGCTGTCGCTGCGCCCGGAACATGAAATCGGCGTCGTCGAGATGGGCGCCAACCATCCGGGAGAAATCAGCCGCCTGTGCGAGATTGCGCGCCCCGACATCGGCGTCGTGCTGAACGCCGCGCCGGCGCACATTGAGGGTTTCGGCAGTCTCGACGGCGTCGCCCGCGCCAAGGGCGAGTTGTTTGAGTCGCTGCCGCGCGCGGGCGCCGGCGTCGTCAACCGCGACGACGCCTATTGCGATTACTGGCGCCACCTGCTGACCGGGCGGCGTGTGCTGTCGTTCGGCTTTTCCGACAACGCCGACTTCCGCGCGCGTCTTCTTGAAAACGGCGGCGTTGAATGGCTGTTTGACGGCGGCGCGCGCGAGTGCCGCCTGCAACTGCCCGGCAGGCACAACATCCTGAACGCGCTGGCCGCCGCCGCCGCCGCCCACGCCGCCGGCGCCGCCGGCGACGACATCGTCGCCGGCCTTGAGGCGGTGCGCCCGGTCGCCGGCAGGCTGCAAACGCTGCCCGGCGTCAACGGCCTGCATTTGATTGACGACAGTTACAACGCCAACCCCGGCTCGCTCGACGCGGCGCTCGATGTGCTCGCCGAATGCCCCGGCAGAAGATGGCTGGCGCTCGGCGACATGGCCGAATTGGGGCCGGAGTCGGCGGCGATGCACGCCGACGCCGGGTCGCGCGCAAAGACCGCCGGCGTCGCGCGGCTGTTCGCCGTCGGCGGCAGGGCCGCCGAGGCGTGCGCGCGTTTCGGCGACGGCGCCGAACGTTTTCCGTCGGTCGAGGCGCTGGCCGCGGCGATTGCGGAACAGGCGGCGGACGATGTGTACCTGCTGGTCAAGGGTTCGCGCTCGGCGCGGATGGAACGGCTGGTGGCGGCGCTGCGCCCCGCCGCGGAGGCGCCGCCATGCTGATGGAATTCGCCGAATGGCTGGCGCCGACTGTCAGCGGCTTCAACCTGTTTCAGTACATCACCTTTCGCGGCGTGATGGCGGCGATTACCGCGCTGCTGATGAGCCTTGTGCTGGGGCCGCCGGTTATCGCCGGGCTGGCGCGGATGAAGGTCGGGCAGAGCATCCGCCGCGAAGGCCCGAGTTCGCATTATTCCAAGAGCGGCACGCCGACGATGGGCGGCGTGCTGATGATACTGACCATCGTGCTGACGACGCTGCTGTGGGCCGACATCTCCAACCGCTACATCGGCGCCGCGCTGCTGACGACGCTGGCGTTCGCCGCCATCGGCGGCGCCGACGACTACCTGAAACTGCGCCGCGGCGGGCGCGGCCTGACCATCGGCGGCAAGTTCTTCTGGCAGGCCGTCGCCGGCCTCGCGCTGGCGGTGATGGTGTTCAACGGCGCGTCAAGGCCGGAGGAATTGCAGTTGATTGTGCCGTTTGTCAAGGATGTGGTCGTGGACATGGGGCCGTGGTTTGTGCTGCTGGCGTGGCTGACGGTGGTCGGCGCCAGCAACGCGGTCAACCTGACCGACGGCCTTGACGGCCTCGTCGTGCTGCCGGCGGCGCTGATTGCGGTGGCGCTGAGCGTCTTCGCCTACACCAGCGGCCATGTCAATTTCGCGCAGTATCTGGCGATGCCGCATTTGCCGCAGGCCGGCGAACTGGTCATCTTCTGCGGCGCGCTGGCCGGCGCCGCGCTCGGCTTTCTGTGGTTCAACACCTACCCGGCGCAGGTGTTCATGGGCGATGTCGGCGCGCTTTCGCTGGGCGCGGCCATCGGCATGGTCGCGGTGCTGGTGCGCCAGGAACTGGTGCTGGTCATCATGGGCGGCGTGTTTGTCATTGAGACGCTGTCGGTCATTATTCAGGTCGCGTCGTTCAAGTCCACCGGGCGGCGTATTTTCAGGATGGCGCCGCTGCACCATCATTTTGAGTTGCGCGGCTGGCCGGAGCCGCGCGTCATCGTGCGTTTCTGGATCGTCAGCCTGCTGCTGGTGCTGGTCGGGCTGGCGACGCTGAAGATCAGATGACGGCGGCGGCGCGCAGGGCGAACGATGGTTGAAACGACGGCTGAAACGATGGCGGAACCCATTCCGGCGGGGCACAAGGCGCTGATAGTCGGCCTCGGCGCGACGGGGCTGTCGGCGGCGCGTTTTCTGCACAAGCGCGGCGTCGCCTTCGCCGTCACCGACGACCGCGAGTCGCCGCCGGCCTACGATGATTTGATGGCGCTTGACAGCGGCGCCCGCGTGTACCTCGGCGGCTTTGACGACGCGCGTTTCAGCGAGGCCGACGACATCATCGTCAGCCCCGGCGTGCCGCTGAAAACGCCGGCGGTGTCGCGCGCCGCCCGTTGCGGCAAGCCGGTCATCGGCGACATTGAACTGTTCGCCCGCTGCGTCGCGCCGGGCACCGTCGTCGCCATCACCGGCTCCAACGGCAAGAGCACGGTGACCGCATTGCTGGCGGAAATGGCCGCCGCCGCCGGCGTGCGCGCCGCCGTCGGCGGCAACCTCGGACGGCCCGCGCTGGATTTGCTTGATGACGATGCGCCGGTCTATATCCTGGAGTTGTCGAGTTTCCAGTTGGAGACGACCTTCTCGCTGAAACCGCTGGCGTCGGTGGTGCTGAATGTCAGCGAAGACCATCTCGACCGCTACGACACCGCCGCCGATTATCTGCGCGCCAAACTCGGCGTGCACCGCAACAGCAAAACCGTCGTCGTCAACCGCGCCGAATCGTTCAAGGTGGAGGCCGGCGGCGCCGAAGTCGTCGGCTTCGGCCTGGACGAGGGCGCGCCCGGACACTTCGGCGTCGTCGGCGCAGGCGAACGCCGCGCCATCGCCTGCGGCGCGCAGCGGTGGCTTGCCTGCAACGATGTGCCGCTGCCCGGCGACAGCGGCGTGCTGAATGTGCAGGCGGCGTTCGCGCTTGGCCGCGCGATGGGTTTGCCGCGCGATGTGATGGCGGACTGCGCGCGCCGTTTTCGCGGCCTCGCGCACCGGATGCAGTATCTCGGCAGTCTCGACGGCGCGGACTGGTTTGATGATTCCAAGGCGACCAATGTCGCCGCCGCGGTTGCCGCGCTGGCCGCGGCGCCGTCCAAAGCCGTCGTCATTTGCGGCGGCGACGGCAAGGGCGCCGATTTCGGCGCGCTCGGCGACGCGCTGGCGCGGCGCGCGCGCGCCGCCGTGCTGCTTGGGCGCGACGCCGCCGCCATCGCCGCGATTGAACACGCCATCGCCGGGCGCGTGCCGGGCGTCATCGCCGCCGACATGCGCGCCGCGGTGCGCGAGGCGAGAAAGGCGGCGCAGCCGGGCGACCGCGTGTTGCTGTCGCCTGCGTGCGCCAGTTTTGATTTGTACCGCGATTACGCGGCGCGCGGCGATGCCTTCGCCGCAGCTTTCCGGGAGTTGCGCTGATGGCGGGCTTCGCCGACCTGTGGCTGGTGGACAACGGCGCGCGCGCGCCGGCGCCGTGGGTGGACGCCAAGGCGCTGCTGTGCGTGCTGGCGCTGCTGGCGCTCGGCTTTGTGATGGTCACCTCGTCGTCGCTTGAGATTGCCGCGCGCGACCTCGGCAACCCGCTGCACTTTCTTGAACGCCGCGCGGTCTATGCGGCGGCGGGCGTGCTGTGCGCGGCGGTCGCGTATTTCATCGCGCCGTCGTCGCTGTTTCGCAGCGGCGGCTGGCTGATGGCGCTGTCGCTGCTGCTGCTGCTGGTCGTGTTTCTGCCCGAAGTCGGCAGGACGGTGCACGGCAGCCGCCGCTGGATCGGCGTCGGCGGCCTGACCTTCCAGCCATCGGAGTTCGTCAAACTGGCGCTGGTGATTTATCTGGCGGGCTACATCGCGCGCCGCGACGATGCGTTGCGCGCGACGACATCGGCGTTTGTCAAGCCGATGCTGATGGTCGTGCTGATCGGTTTTCTGCTGCTGTTGCAGCCCGACTACGGCACCGCGGCGCTGATTGCGGCGGTGGCGTTCTCAATGCTGTGGATCGCCGGCGTCAAACTGCGCTGCTTTTTCTCTTTTGTGCTGGTGTTCGGCTCGGCGCTGGCGCTGCTCGCGGTGTCGTCGCCGTACCGCTGGCGCCGCATCGTCGCCTTCGCCGACCCGTGGCGCGACCCGTTCGACAGCGGCTATCAGTTGACCCAGTCGCTGATTGCGATCGGCAGCGGCGGCTGGAGCGGCGTCGGCCTCGGCAACAGCGTGCTCAAGTTGTTCTACCTGCCGGAGGCGCACACCGACTTTATCTTCTCGGTCATCGCCGAGGAACTCGGCTTCATCGGCGTCTGCCTGATGATTGCGCTGTTCTGGCTGCTGGTGCAGCGCTGTTTCGCCATCGGCGCGCGCGCGCGGCGCGAGGAGTTGATTGAGGGCGCGTACCTGAGTTACGGCATCGGCGTCTGGTTCGGCTTGCAGGCGTTCGTCAACATGGCGGTGGCGATGGGCATGCTGCCGACGAAGGGGATTACGCTGCCGTTCATCAGCGTCGGCGGCAGCAGTCTGGTGGTGTCGCTGGTGTGCGTCGGCCTGCTGATGCGCGTGCATTACGAGGCGCAGAGCCGCGCGCCGTCGCTGAAATACCGCCGCGCGCGCGGGGGAGGCGGGCGTGTCCGCTGACGCGCGCCGTTCGCAGCCGGCGGCGGCGCGGGTGGCGCTGCTGGCCGGCGGCACCGGCGGCCATGTGTTTCCGGGGCTGGCCGTCGCCGAATGCCTGCGCGACAAGGGCCTGGATGTGGTCTGGTTCGGCACGCGCACAGGGCTTGAAAACCGCGTCGCGCCGGCGGCGGGGTTTGTGTTTGAGACGGTGCGCGTCGGCGGCGTGCGCGGCAAGAAACTGATGCAGCGGCTGGCGGCGCCGTGGGTGTTGTCGCTGGCGTTCTGGCGGATGCTGGCGGCGTTCGTCCGGCGCAGGCCGGCGCTGGTGCTCGGCATGGGCGGCTTTGTCTCGGCGCCGGGCGGCGTCGCCGCCTTCGTGCTCGGCGTGCCGCTCGTCATTCATGAACAAAACGCCGCGCCCGGCCTCGCCAACCGCTGCCTGGCGCCGCTCAGCGACCGCGTGCTGACCGGCTTTCCGGGCGTGCTTGAAAAGCGCGGCGCGACCTTTGTCGGCAATCCGCTGCGCCGCGCCGTCGCGGCGCGCGCGGCGCGCGGCGCGGCGCGTGTGCGCGGCGGCGAACTGCGCCTGCTGGTGCTGGGCGGCAGCCTCGGCGCGTCGGTCTTCAACCGTGTCGTGCCGCGCGCGCTGGCGCTGATGGAACGCGCGCTGCGCCCGCGCACCCGGCAGCAGACCGGGCGCGGCCATCTGCGCGAGGCCGCCGAGTGCGCCGGGTCGTGCGGCGTGGAGATTGAGTTCTTTGAGTTTGAAGACGATGTTGGCGCGCTGTATGAATGGGGCGACCTGGTGCTGTGCCGCGCCGGCGCGATGACGGTCGCCGAAATCGCCGCCGCCGGCGTCGCCGCGATACTGGTGCCGTATCCGCACGCGGTGGACGACCATCAGACGCACAACGCACGCTATCTGTCGGAGCGCGGCGCCGCCGTGCTGATTCCGCAACGCGACCTGTCGGCGCAGGCGCTGGCCGACGAACTCGCGCGCCTGCACCGCGACCCGGCGGCGCTGGAACGGATGTCGCGCGCGGCGGCGGCGCTGGCGGCGCCAAACGCCGGCGAGCGCGTCGCCGAAATCTGCGTTGAAGAGATGAAACGATGACCTTCGGCGATTCCCCGCTGCGTTTCTCGGAGAACATGGGCGTCATCCATTTCGTCGGCATCGGCGGCGTCGGCATGAGCGGCATCGCCGAGGTGCTGCTGAACCTCGGTTGCAGCGTGCAGGGTTCCGACCTCAGCGAGAACGCCGCGACCGCGCGCCTGCGCTCGCTCGGCGCGCGGGTGTTCATCGGCCACCGCGCCGAGCATCTGCACGGCTGCGATGTCGTCGTCGTGTCGTCGGCGGTGTCGCCGGACAACGCCGAGGTGCGCGCCGCCGTCGAGCGGCGCATTCCGGTGCTGAAACGCGCCGAGATGCTGGCCGAACTGATGCGCTTTCGCTTCGGCATCGCCGTCGCCGGCGCCCACGGCAAGACGACGACGACCAGTCTGATTGCGGCGATTCTGTCGGAGGCGGGGCTGGACCCGACCTTTGTCGTCGGCGGCAGGGTCAACAGTTACGGCGCCAACGCGCGCCTCGGCAGTGGCCGCTACCTGGTGACCGAGGCCGACGAGAGCGACGCCTCGTTCCTGCATTTGCAGCCGATGATGTGCGTTGTCACGAACATTGACGCCGACCATCTGGGCGCCTACGGCGGGCGTTTTGAGACGCTGAAACAGGGTTTTGTGGATTTCGTCCACAACCTGCCGTTTTACGGCCCGGCGGTCGTCTGCAACGAGGACGAGGTTGTGCGCGAACTGTACCCGCGCCTCGGACGCCCGCTGATTACCTACGGCTTTCGCGCCGACAGCAACATCATCGCGTCGGATGTGCGCTTTGACGAGATGCGCTGCCGTTTCAATGTGTCACTGCCGGGGCGCGGCGAGCCGCTGGCCGTGGAGTTGAACCTGCCGGGGCGCCACAATGTATTGAACGCGCTCGCCGCCATCGGCGTGTGCGATGAAATCGGCGTTGAGGGC
Organism: Gammaproteobacteria bacterium; assembly: GCA_028817225.1. NCBI lineage: Bacteria > Pseudomonadati > Pseudomonadota > Gammaproteobacteria > Gammaproteobacteria bacterium. Next base: position 14,589 of record JAPPQC010000022.1, read on the forward strand.
GATGTCATCCGGCACACGCTGCAACGGTTTCAGGGCATCGGCAGGCGCTTTCAGCATTTCGGCGAGATACCGGTCGGGCCGGGCGGGCGCGGGCGCGCGACGCTGGTGGACGACTACGGCCACCATCCGGGCGAGATTGCGGCGGTGCTCGACGCCGCCGCCGAGGCGTGGCCGGGGCGGCGCAAGGTGCTGGTGTTTCAGCCGCACCGCTACACGCGCACCGGCGATTTGTTCGACGAGTTTTGCGAGGTGCTGGCGGGCGTGGATGAACTGGTGCTGCTCGATGTCTATGCCGCCGGCGAAGAGCGCGTTGAGGGCGCCGACAGCCCGACGCTGTGCCGCGCGATTCGCGCACGCGGGCGCGTCGTGCCGGTGTATGTGAAGTCGCTCGGCGAGGTGCCGTCGCTGCTGGAGATGCTGCTGCGCGACGGCGATCTGCTGCTGACGATGGGCGCGGGCTCCATCGGCGGCTTGGCGCAAACGCTGGTGGAGCAATTCTGTCCGCGCCGCCGCCAACCGGAGAGGGTGCGGTGATTCATCTTGACTGCGATGTGTCCACCGTGCGCGGCGATGTGCATTTTGACTACCGCCTGGCGCGCTGCAACTCGTGGCGCGTCGGCGGCGCCGGCGACTGCTTCTTCGCGCCGCTTGACGCCGACGACCTCGCGCGCTTTCTGGCCGACTGCGCCGCCGACCATCCGGTGACCTGTTTGGGGCTGGGCAGCAATGTGCTGATACGCGACGGCGGCGTGCGCGGCATTGTCATTTCAATGCGAAAGGGTTTCGACCGGATTGAACAGGTCGCGCCGGGGCGCGTTCGCGCGGGCGCAGGCGCGACTTGCGCGCAACTGGCGCGCACCTGCGCCGACGCCGGACTGGAGGGGCTGGAATTCATGGCCGGCATTCCGGGCACGGTCGGCGGCGCGCTGTGCATGAACGCCGGCGCGTTCGGCGGCGAGACCTGGCGCGATGTCGCGCTGGCCGAGACCGTGGACCGCGGCGGCGTGCGCCGCAAGCGCCCGCGCGCGGACTTCGCCGTCGGTTACCGCCGCGTCAAGATGCCGGGCGAGGAATGGTTCACCGGCGCCGAGTTCGCATTGCGCGCGGGCGCGTCGCGCGCGTCGCTGCGCGCGCGCCTGAAAGAGTTGCTGCGCGAGCGCAACCGCAGCCAGCCGGTCGGCGCCGCCAGTTGCGGCTCGGTGTTCAGAAACCCGGAAAACGACCACGCCGCGCGGCTGATAGAGCAGTGCGGCCTGAAGTCCTGCGCCGTCGGCGGCGCCGAGGTGTCGGCGATGCACGCCAACTTCATCGTCAACCGCGGTGACGCGACCGCCGCCGACATTGAACGCCTGATTGAGCGCGTGCGCGACACCGTCGAGCGCGACACCGGCGTGCGCTTGCAGCCGGAAGTCCGCATCATCGGGGAGAAGGCGTGATGGCGGCACGGGAGTTCGGGCGCGTCGGCGTGCTGATGGGCGGCTGGTCGTCGGAGCGCGATATTTCGCTGCAAACCGGCGCCGCCGTCGCCGCGGCGCTGGCGCGCGGCGGCGTGGATGCGGTGTCTTTTGATGTGACGCGCGCGTCGGCGGCGCGCATCGGCGGCGCCGGTTTCAACCGCGTCTTCATCGCGCTGCACGGGCGCGGCGGCGAGGACGGCGCGATACAGGGCCTGCTGGAGACCTTCGGCATTCCGTACACCGGCAGCGGCATTCTGGCGTCGGCGCTGGCGATGAACAAACTCGTCACCCGGCGGTTGTGGGGCGAACACGCGCTGCCGATGCCGGCCTTCACCGAGGCGCGTGAAGACGACGACTACGAACGCCTGAGCGCAAAGTTGGGGCCGGTGTTCGCGCTGAAACCGGCGTGCGAGGGGTCAAGCATCGGCGTCGGCAAGGTTTCCGGCGCGGCGCAGTGGCCGGGCGCCTGGCGCGCGGCGTCGGCCTGCGGCGGCCCGGTCATCGCCGAGACCTGGATTGACGGCGACGAATACGCGGTCGCGCTGCTCGGCGCGCGGATGCTGGCGCCGATTCACCTGGAGCCGGCGCGCGAGTTCTACGACTTCACCGCCAAGTACGAAGACGACGCGACCGGTTACCACTGCCCGTGCGGACTGCCGGCGCAAGACATGGAACGGTTGCAGGCGCTGTGCCTGCGCGCCTGCGATGTGCTCGGCGTGACGGGCTGGGCGCGCGTGGATGTGATACGCGACGGTGGCGGCGAGTTCCGCCTGCTTGAGGCCAACACGGTGCCCGGCATGACCGGCCACAGCCTGGTGCCGATGGCCGCCGCCGCCGAAGGCATCAACTTTGACGATTTGGCGCTGGCCATTCTGCAAACCGCGCCCGACGCGCGCGCCGAAGGCGGGGGCGCGTGATGGCCGCGACGATGCACGCCGCAAGAACGCGCGCCGCGCGCGGGACGCCCTTTATGAGACACTTTGCAAGACACTTCGCGCGGCCCCTTGTTCGGCCCCTTGTGCTACGCCTTGAATGGCTGATTGCGGCGGCGCTGGTGGCGGCGGTTGTCACCGCGGCGGCGGTGTCGCGCCCCGACTGGGGCGACTTTGTGTCGGCCAAGGTCGGCCTCGTGCGGCTGGAGGGCGACTACCGCCATCTGGACCGCTTCCGGGTCGAGAGAATCTTCGAGCGTTTGTATGAACTGCGGCTGTTCGCGGTGGATTTGCACGCGGTCGAGCGCGCGTTCGAGGACATTCCGTGGGTGCGCCACGCGACCGTGCGCCGCATCTGGCCGGCGACGCTGCAAGTGGAACTGGAGGAATACGAAGCCGTCGCCTACTGGGGGCGCGACGCGCTGCTGAGCACCGACGGCGAAATCTTCACGCCGCCGCTGTCGAAGCGCCGCGAGTTGCCGCTGTTTGAGGCGCCGCCGGGGCGCGAGCGCGCGGTGCTGGCGTTCTACCGCGGCCTCGCGCCGGAACTGGAAGCCGTCGGCGCGCGGATTGCGGCGCTGCGCGAAGACGAGCGGCGTTCGTGGAGCGTGCAACTGGCCGGCGGCCCGCACCTGACTTTGGGGCGTTCGGACCTGGCCGGGCGCGTGCGCCGCTTCATCGGCGCGCGGCGCGCCGGTTTCGCCGGGTTCACCGCCGGCGCCTGCGTTGACCTGCGCTACGCCGACGGTTTCGCGCTGCGCGAGCGCGGGGAGCGGCCATGCTGACGGCGCTTGACATCGGCACCAGCAAGGTCGCCGTCATCGTCGGCGATGTCGTCGGCGACGACATCGAGATCCGGTCGGTCGGTTCGTGCCTGTCGAACGGCATGAAGAAGGGCGTCGTCATCAACATCGAGGAGATGGTGGACTCCATCCGCCGCGCCGTCGAGGAGGCCGAGTTGATGGCCGAGTGCAAGGTGTCGTCGGTCTATGTCGGCGTCGCCGGCAGCCACATACAAAGCCTCAACTGCCACGGCGCCGCGCCGATACGCGACGGCGAGGTCAGCCGCGCCGACATCGCCAACGCCATCGAGACCGCGCAGGCGATACAGATCGCCGGCGACCAGCAGGTGCTGCATGTGCTGCCGCGCGACTTCACGATAGACGGCGAGCAGGGCATCAAGGACCCGATCGGCATGTCGGGCTACCGCCTGGAGGCGACCGTGCACCTGATCACCGGCGGCGCCCACCCGATACAGAACATCGCCAAGTGCGTGCGCCGCTGCGGGCTTGAGGTCGAGAGTTTCGTGCTCGAGCCGATTGCGTCGAGCCTCGCGGTGCTGACGCCGGACGAGCGCGAACTCGGCGTGTGTCTTGTGGACATCGGCGGCGGCACCACCGACATCGCGGTTTTCACGCGCGGCGCGGTCGTGCACACGGCGGTCATCCCGATTGCCGGCGACCATGTGACGAACGACATCGCCGTCACGCTGCGCACGCCGACGAAAAGCGCCGAGGAAATCAAGTTGAAATACGGCTTCGCGCTGAAACGCTGCGCCGATGAAAGCGAGACCGTCGAGGTGCCGGGCCTGTCGGCGGAGAGGCCGGCGACGCGCATCCGGCGGCAGATGCTGGCCGAGATCATCGAGCCGCGCTACGAGGAGTTGTTCTCGCTGGTGCGGCGCGAACTGGAGCGCCATCATTTCGGCGATGTCGTGGTGTCCGGCATCGTGCTGACCGGCGGCAGCGCCAAACTCGAGGGCGTCGCCGAACTGGCCGAGAGCGTTTTCCAGATGCCGGTGCGCATCGGGCGCCCGGCGGCGGTCGAGGGTTTTCCGTCCATCTCGCGCGACCCGGTGCACGCCACCGGGCTGGGGCTGCTGCGCTACGCCGCCGACATGGGCTCCGGCGGCGACGCCGAACAGTTGCGCGGCGGGCGCCTGAAGAACATCTGGCTCAGGGCGAAAGCCTGGCTACAGGAGAATTTCTAACCGGCAAACCAAGGAGGTTTATCATGGTATTTCATCTGGTGGAAGAAACGCGCCTGCAGGGCGCGGTCATCAAGGTCGTCGGCGTCGGCGGCGGCGGCGGCAACGCGCTCAACTACATGGTGCGCAAGAACATCGGCGGCGTGCAGTTCATCTGCGCCAACACCGACATGCAGGCGCTCGGCAACAGCCGCGCCGACACCAGCGTGCGCCTCGGCGAGAAACTGACCAACGGCCTCGGCGCCGGCGCCGACCCGGAACTCGGGCGCGCCGCCGCCAACGAGGCCGCCGACCGGCTGCGCGAGGTGCTGGAGGGCGCCGACATGGTGTTCATCACCGCCGGCCTCGGCGGCGGCACCGGCACCGGCGCGGCGCCGGTCATCGCCGAAATCGCGCGCAGTCTCGGCATCCTGACGGTCGCCGTCGTCACCCGCCCGTTCTCGTTCGAGGGGCGCAAGCGCATGGGCATCGCCGCGCAGGGCGTTGAAAGCCTTGAGCGGCATGTGGATTCGCTGATTACGATACCGAACGACAAACTGTGCGCCGTGTTCGGCGCCGAAATCACGATGGTGGATGCGTTCGAGAAGGCCAACGATGTGCTCTACGGCGCGGTGCAGGGCATCGCCGAACTGATCACCTGCGACGGCATGGTCAATCTCGACTTCGCCGATGTCCGGACGGTGATGTCGGAGATGGGCATGGCGATGATCGGCTCCGGCTCGGCGAGCGGCGAGGGCCGCGCCTACGAGGCCGCGCAGGCCGCGATCCACAACCCGCTGCTGGAGGACATGGACCTGGCCAATGTGCGCGGGCTGCTGGTCAACATCACCAGCGCCAATGTCACCATCGGCGAGTTCGGGGAAATCGGCGAGTGCATCTCCGAATTGACGGCGGACGACGCCAATGTCGTCATCGGCACGGTGGTGGACGAGGCGATGGAAGACGGCCTGCGCGTGACGCTGGTCGCCACCGGCCTCGGCGCCCGCCACGCGCAGGCGCCCGCCGACGACGCGCAGGCGCAGGAGGAATCGCCGCAGCAGTCGTCGCTGCTGACGCCTGAGGAGGGCGACTACGCCGGGCTGGAAGCGCCGGCGGTCGGGCGCTTGCCGGCGAATCGTCCGTCCGCGGGCGAGACCGCCGGCGAGGCCGCGGAGACCGCGCCGGGCGCCCGCAGCGCGCCGCCGGCGCCGCCGTCCGCCGACGAGAACTACGACGATTACCTTGAAATACCGGCCTTTTTGCGCCAACAGGTGGATTGAGCGGCGGCGGTGGTCAGGCGTGCTCTGCGGCCCGCCGGGGCGCGCTTTGCGGCGGCGCCTTGCGGTTTTTGTGTGGTGTGGATACAATAATGCCCATTATTCCGGCCAGGAAGCGGGGTTTTCTTGCCCCGCGCCGGGCCGGTTTCCGCAAGACACCTTCAAGATGCCAAGGAATAATTTATCGTGCTAAAACAACGAACGCTGAAGAATTCAATTCAGGCTGTCGGCGTCGGTTTGCATACCGGCAAGAGAATTTACATGACCCTGCGCCCGGCGGCTCCCGGCACCGGCGTTATTTTTCACCGGGTTGACTTCAACGAGCCGGTGGACATCCCCGCGGCGACGCAGTATGTCGTTGACACGCGAATGTCCACGACCCTCGGGCGCGGCGATGTTCGCGTCTCGACGGTCGAACACCTGCTGTCGGCGGTGGCGGGTCTCGGCATAGACAACCTGCACATTGATGTGGACGCGCCCGAAGTGCCGATCATGGACGGCAGCGCCGGGCCGTTTGTTTTTCTGCTGAGGTCGGCGGGCATCGAGGAGCAGAACGCGGCCAAGAAATTCATCCGCATCAAGAAGTCCGTCGGCACCGAAAAGGGCGACAAATGGGCGCGTTTCAGGCCCTACGACGGCTTCCGCATCCACTTCACGATTGACTTCGACCACCCCGCCTTCCACGAGACCACGCAGAAGGTCGAGGTGGATTTCTCGACCACCTCGTTCGTCACCAGCGTCAGCCGCGCCCGCACCTTCGGTTTCCTGAAAGACTATGAAAAACTCCGCGAAATGAACCTCGCCCTCGGCGGCAGCCTTGAGAACGCGGTCGTCATTGACGACCACCGCGTCATCAACGAGGGCGGCCTGCGTTCGGGCGACGAGTTTGTCAAGCACAAGGTGCTCGATGTCATCGGCGACCTCTACCTGCTCGGCCACAGCCTGATCGGTTCGTTTGAGGGCTACAAGTCCGGCCACGAACTGAACAATGTGCTGCTGAAGAAACTGCTGGCCGACGAGACGGCGTGGGAGGAAGTCTCCTTTGAAGAGGAAGACTGCCCGACGCCGATTATCTACATGCCGATACCGGAGGAAGGCTGAACCGGCTTCCCGATCGGCTGGCTCGACACCCTGACCCGTATTCTGGTGAAGTTCTGATGCAGGCGCAGCGCAAATTCCTCGTTCAACTGCTTGATGATTTCGCGCTGCTGATGGCGCAGGTGTATCGCAAGGCACGGCTCGTCGGTGACGAGGGTCACGCACGGCCCGTCAAAGTTGCTGATCCAGCAATGCGGCGCCAGATTCGGCGCCAGGCGGCTGCGCGCGCTTGCGGTCATCTCCGCCAGCAGCCGCGCCCGCCGGTGCAGTTCCGGATGAAGCGAGGGGATGTATGAGCCGATTTTCTCCACAGTCCTTTCCGTTCGATGTCCGCCGCTATTGTGCCGCCGTCGCGCGCAGATTGAAAGCCCCGGGCGCGGTGCGTATGCAGGTGCTGGCGCTGCTGCTGGCGGTGGCCGCCGCCGGCGGCTACGGCGCGGCGCTGTTGCAGGCCCCCGGCGACTACCCGGGCGCCGCCGCGGCGCTGCGCGCCTACCTCGGCGATCTCGAGGAAATCAGGCGTTCGCGCGAGATTGAAAGTTCGCTGCTGATACGCAAGGTGGCGGCGCTGTCGGCGCGGCTTGCGCGCATCGAGGCGCTCGGCAACCGCATCACCGAGGATTACGGCATTGATTCGGCGGAATTCAATTTCCCCGAGGCGCCGGGCATCGGCGGCATCACGCTGTCTCCGGCCCCGGCGGCGGTGGCCAGTCTTGAGGCCGGCGTCAGGGCAAGCGAGTTGAAACTGTCGCTGATGGAAGACCACATCAGGACGCGCGACCTGTCCGAGGACATGGTGCCGTTCGGCTGGCCTGTCAAGCGCGCGCTGATTTCGTCCGGCTACGGCACGCGCTTAAGCCCGTTCACCGGCAAGCGCGAGTTTCACGCCGGCATAGACATCGTCGGGCGCATCGGCGACCCGGTTCGCAGCCTTGCCAGCGGCGTCGTGCAGCGCACCGCCGATTTGCCGCACTACGGCAAACTGGTTGAAATCAGCCACGCCGACGGCTACGCGACGCGCTACGCGCACAACAGCGAGATCGTCGTCGCCGAGGGCGATGTCGTCAAGAAAGGGCAGGTCATCGCGAAACTCGGCAACACCGGGCGCTCGACCGGCCCGCACCTGCATCTCGAAATCCTGAAAGATTCGCGCCGGCTGAATCCCCGGCCTTTCCTTCGCGGTTCGCGGCGCTAACGCGCTCTTGCATCGTCCGGCGCGGCGGGCGCCGGGCCGCCGGTGGTAAGGTACGCGGTGATGTGGCAACTGCTGAAAAAAATCGTCCCCTCGCGCAATGAGCGCCTGCTCGCCCGCTACGGCAGGACGGTCGCGCGCATCAACCGCCTGGAAGACGCCTGCGCCGCGCTGGATGACGCCGCGCTGCGCGCCAAAAAGGACGAGTTCGGCGACCGCCTGAGGGGCGGCGAAGCCGTTGATTCGGTGCTGCCCGAGGCGTTCGCCGTCGTCCGCGAGGCCGCCGGGCGCGCGCTCGGCATGCGCCATTTTGATGTCCAGTTGATCGGCGGCATGGTGCTGCACGACGGCAAGATTGCCGAGATGCGCACCGGCGAGGGCAAGACGCTGGTGGCGACGCTGCCGGCCTACCTCAACGCGCTGGGCGGCGCCGGCGTCCACATCATCACCGTCAACGATTATCTCGCGCGCCGCGACGCCGAATGGATGGGCGCGGTGTACGAGCGCCTCGGCCTGACCACCGGCGTTGTCGTCGCCGGCCAGAAGGGCGGCGAGCGCCAGGCCGCCTACCGCGCCGACATCACCTACGGCACCAACAACGAATTCGGCTTTGATTACCTGCGCGACAACATGGTCTTTGAGCCCGGCCAGCGGGTGCAGCGCGGCGCGCATTTCGGCATCGTGGATGAGGTGGACTCAATCCTGATTGACGAGGCGCGCACGCCGCTGATTATCTCCGGGCCGTCCGAGGGCGGCGCCGATGTCTATCAGAAGATAGACCGCATGGTGCGCCGCCTGCGCGCCGCCGCCGACGAGGACAGCGAGGGCGATTACACGATAGACGAGAAGTCGCGCCAGGCGATGCTGACCGAGGACGGCTACCAGCGCATCGAGGAAATGCTGGAGCAGGAGGGGCTGCTGCACGAGGGCGGCCTCTACGGCTCCGCCAACATCGGCCTGTTTCACCATGTCAGCACGGCGCTGCGTGCGCACGCGCTGTTCAGGAAGAATGTGGACTATATCGTCCGCAACGGCAGCGTGCTGATTGTGGACGAGTTCACCGGGCGCGTGATGCCGGGGCGGCGCTGGTCGGACGGCCTGCACCAGGCGGTCGAGGCGAAGGAGGGCGTGCGCATCGAGCAGGAGAACCAGACGCTGGCGTCCATCACCTTCCAGAATTACTTCCGGCTCTACGAGAAACTCGCCGGCATGACCGGCACCGCCGACACCGAGGCATTTGAGTTTCAGGACATCTACGGCCTTGAGGTCGTCGTCATCCCGACCCACCACCCGATGGTGCGCGACGACCAGTCCGACCTCGTCTATATGACCGGCGACGAGAAGTTCAACGCCATCGTCGCCGACATCGGCGACTGCGTTGAGCGCCGCCAGCCGGTGCTGGTGGGCACCGCCTCGATTGAGGTTTCGGAATACCTGTCGGGCATGCTGAACGAAGACAAAATCGCCCACCAGGTGCTGAACGCCAAGCACCACGAGGCCGAGTCCCGCATCATCGCGCAGGCCGGGCGTCCGGGCACGGTGACCATCGCCACCAACATGGCGGGGCGCGGCACCGACATCGTGCTGGGCGGCTCGCTTGACGCCGAAACCGCCGATGCCGGCGAAGGCGAGCATGACGACGCCCGCGCCGACTGGCAGCGGCGCCACCGCGAGGTTGTCGAGGCCGGCGGCCTGCGCATCATCGGCACCGAGCGCCACGAGTCGCGGCGCGTGGACAACCAGTTGCGCGGGCGTTCGGGGCGCCAGGGCGACCCCGGCTCCAGCCGCTTCTACCTGTCGCTTGAGGACAGCCTGATGCGTATTTTCGCCAGCGGCAAGGTCAAGTCCATGATGGAGCGGCTGGGGATGGAGAAGGACGAGGTCATCGAGCATCCGTGGGTGACGCGCGCGATCGAGAACGCCCAGAAGAAGGTCGAGGCGCACAACTTCGACATCCGCAAGCACCTGTTGGAATACGACGATGTCGCCAACGAGCAGCGCCAGATTATCTACCGGCAGCGGCACGAATTGATCGAGGCGCAGCAGGAAGGCGCCGGTGGTGTTGATGGCAAAGACGGCAGCGTTGACAGCGGCGCCATTGTTGGCGGTGCCGGCAGCGTTGTCGCCGCCGATAGCGCCGGCAGCGGCGACACCGACGGCAGCGTTGGCGCCGCCGATGGCGCTGACAGCGGCGACAGCACTGCCAGCACCGACAGCACCGAAGAGGGCGAGACCGAAGGCACGATGGCGGCGATGCTGCCGGAAATCATTGACGCCGCGTTCGACGCGCACATACCGGAATACGCGATGGACGAGCAATGGGAAGCCGGCAAACTGGAGGCCGCGCTTGTGCGCGACTTCAATCTGTCGTGCCCGGTCGCGTCGTGGATTGACGAGAACCCCGACATCACCCGCGACACGCTGCGCGAGCGGGTTCAACAGCAGGCCGAAGCCGCCTACCGCGACAAGGAGGCGCAAATCGGCGCCGGGCAACTGCGCCTGCTGGAGGACTTCTGCATGTTGCAGATTCTCGACCACCACTGGAAGGAGCACTTGGTGCGGATGGACTACCTGCGCCAGGGCATCAGTTTGAGGAGTTTCGCGCAGAAGAACCCGAAGCAGGAATACAAGCGCGAGGCGTTTCAACTGTTCGGCGACATGTTCGACACGATACGCCATGAGTTTGTGTCGCGCCTGATGAAACTGAAACTGGAGGAGGCGCCGCCGGCGTTGGCGCCGCGCGCGGCGACCGAAGACGAACCGCACCTTGACTTCCTGCACAAGCCGGCGGCGGATGCGCTGCACCCGCAGGCGGCGGCGCCTGCGGCGGGCGAGGCCGCGCCGGAGTTTCCCGCACCGCCGCCGCCGCGCGCCGCCGAAACGCAGACGGTGCGGCGCGAGCACCCGAAAATCGGGCGCAATGACCCGTGTTTCTGCGGCTCCGGCAGGAAATACAAGCGCTGCCATGGCGCCGGTCGCTGAACCGCGCGGCGATGCGGCCACGCCGCTGCCGGTCGCCGGTTTCCGCGTGGCCGCGCTGCCTTGCGGCATACGCTACCGCGGGCGCGATGATCTGGTGTTGATTGAGGTGGCCGAGCAGGCCGCGGCGGCGGCGGTTTTCACGCGCAACCGGTTTTGCGCGGCGCCGGTCGTTGTCGCCCGGAAACATCTTGGGCGCGAGGCGCCGCGTTACCTGCTGATCAACGCCGGCAACGCCAACGCCGGCACGGGCGAGGCCGGTGTCGCCGACGCCGAGGCCTGCTGCGCCGAACTGGCGCGGCTGGCGGGCGTCGCGCCGCACCGGGTGCTGCCGTTTTCAACCGGCGTCATCGGCGAGCGTCTGCCGTGCGACAAGATGACCGCGCAACTGCCGGCTTTGCTGGCCGCGCTGTCGGAAGACGGGTGGCTCGCCGCCGCGCGCGCGATGATGACGACCGACACCGTCGAGAAATGGCGCAGTCGCCGCGTTGCGTGCGGCGGCGGCGAGGTTGCGCTGACCGGCATCGCCAAGGGCGCCGGCATGATACGCCCCGATATGGCGACGATGTTGGCGTTTGTCGCCACCGATTTGCAAATGGACGCGCAGGTTGCGCGGGAATTGCTGCGCGATGCTTGCGCGCTGTCGTTCAACTCAATCACGGTGGACGGCGACACCTCGACCAACGACGCCTGCGTGCTGCTGGCGAGCGGGCGCTCCGGCGTCCGCTGGCGCGACCTGGACGACGCCGCGCGCCGGGCTTTCGCGGCGGCGCTGACCGGCCTGATGCAGGATTTGGCGAAGGCAATCGTGCGCGACGGCGAGGGCGCGACCCGGCTGATTGCGGTGGATGTGCGCGGCGCCATCTCCGTCGGCGAGGCGCGCGCGGTGGCGTACACCGTCGCCCATTCGCCGCTGGTCAAGACGGCGTGCTGCGCCGGCGACCCGAACTGGGGGCGCATCATCGCCGCCGTCGGGCGCAGCCCGGTCGAGGGGCTGGATGTTGCGCGCATCGGTTGTTATCTGGACGAACATTGCATTTTTGCCGACGGCGCCGTGGCCGCCGACTACGACGAGCGCCGCGCCGCCGAAATCATGTCCGCG
>JAPPQC010000023.1 GCA_028817225.1 Gammaproteobacteria bacterium
TTGACACCGGGGCGGCCACCCTTTGCATCCCGGAGCATGTCGCCATCCAGTTGAATCTTGAGGTGCTGGAACAGCGCGAGGTTACAACAGCCGATGGAAACAAACACAAATGCAACTATGTCGGCCCGGTGCAAATCCGGTTCGGCAACCGGTCGTGTTTCAGCGGCGCGTTGGTGCTTGGGGACAGTGTGCTGCTCGGCGCGATACCGATGGAAGACATGGACCTGGTTATCCACCCTCTGGACAGGAAAGTGTCGGTCAATCCGGAAAGCCCGAATATTCCGTCGGCGATTGTGAAAAGTCACCGCTAATTTCGTTATTGCCCAAGTACCTTTTTCACACGAATGAATTCCATTGTGTTTACATTTGATGGCGGTGCATTGCTGGTCGCCAACACTGGCGCGAAGTTCACCCGCAAAGGGGTGGTTTCCATCTGCAACATGGATTTGAGCGCCAAAACTGCGGACTCTACCAGTGAACCGGACGATAGAGAGTATGACAAATCAGACAGGAAACTGGTTTGCAGTATTTTAGAAAAGCGCATAAAGGAATATAAAGGAGATATCAACCGTCTTAAGGAAGATGTAAATCGGGAAAAGGGAGTTCGCAAGAGTTACACCGGGCGTTTTGTGTGGGAATTATTGCAAAATGCCGACGATGCCATGGATACCAATCGCTCAAATGCAAATCTTATCGGCGCCAAAGGCATCGGCTTTAAGTCAGTTTTGGAAATCACTGATGAGCCGGAGATTTATTCCGGTGATTTTTGTTTTCACTTTTCACGCGAAAAAAGCCAGGGAAAGTTAGGGGAAAACAAGAAATGGAATGAAGAAATGGGAATCCCTGTTTGCAGACTCCCGCATCCCCAAAAACCAGAGCCAACCGCGAAGAAATTGCATGATGAGGGGCATGTCACCGTTCTTCGCTTGCCGCTGAACAAAGAGAAAAGGGAAACTGTCGAGGATAAATTGGCCGGGTTTTGTCGCCATTCCCTGTTGTTTTGCCAGCATATTGAATCCGTTGATATGCGAACCGACGCTGCGTCCCGGTATATCAAAGTCCACCGAGACGATGAGGGGCGGGTTAAGTTGGTTGAAAATGACCGTAGCACGCACTGGCGTGTCTGGGATGAAAAGAAGGACATTGAAGGGCAAAAACGTCTCAGCATCAGAATGTGCCTGCCTATTGAGGATGGAAAAATCAGTTGTCTCGAAGAGGTTCCGTGGTTGTATGTGTTTTTTCCGACTGCTGAGCAGATTCCCGATGTCTATGCCTTGATTCATGTATCCTGCGAAGTGGATGATAATCGTCAGCACTTGGCGAGCGATCAGCCTCACTCGGATAAGATTTGTGAAATGCTGGCAGGTATGACCAAAAAGATACTATCCGAGATACCGCCGGATGTGGCACTTCGTGCTTTCGGGCATGTGCAGGTTGCAGAGGATGCGGGGAACAGAATGGCGATGCAGCTGGGAAAAGCCATTGCCACAACAGTTCAAGAAACCGCGTTTATTCCGCTCATCGGCGGTGGCATGGCGAAACCCGGTGATGTGCGGTTGTGGAAACATGGCTTGGGAAATGCCATTGACCCCAGCAAAGCAAAAAACCAAAACCTGTGCCACCCGGATATCAACGATGATAAAAAAAGCGCTGAAATTCTTTCCCGTCTAGGTGCGAAACGCGCATCTCGCCCGGAACTTGCGCGGCTTTTACGCTTTTGCCGAAACAGCGATGGGAAGGATTGCCTGATGGCATGGAATGTGGCTCAAACGCTGATGAGTGAAATCAAGCCGGAGGAAAAAGAGGAAAAAGCGGAATGTGCGGAGGAACTTCGCAAAGCACCGTTTTGGTTGTCCGGCAATGGGGAAGTAAAAGCGCGTTCAATTGATGGTGCGATTCCACTGGTTGCCACCAAGCCGAAAAATTTGCCGCACTGGCTCCCTGTTGATGTCATTGACAAGAGATTCAGGGAGCTTGTCCAAGATGAAATTAAGCGACACAAAGAGGGAGGTGAAAGTTGGGAGAACACGCTTTCCGGTTCGTTGCAACCCCCGGAGAATAAACAGGGGTACTTCGACCAGATTCTGTTGCCATACTGCGAAAAACTAACACCAGAAGAATGGCAGAAAAACGGGTGGAAGGTTCTTGAGATGGCTTTCAAATGGGGTGAGAAAGATGGCAGTGGTGAGCCGTTCATTATTGACTCCAGCGACATCGGAAAGCAACAAGAGCGGGCCGAAATTTTCCATCTGCCGGTTGGCGAAGGCGCTCAAAAATGGGTGCCTGCGTTGCAGTGCTATGCGGGCGCAGCATGGAATGGACCGAAAATCTTTGACAAGTATTTCTCGGAAGTTGAGAATCGTTATGTACTGTCGCCAGCTGATGATTGGGAAATTAGCGCCGCAAATGCCAATAAAGATCAATGGAATAAACTACTTTCATGGCTTGGTTGTTCATGGATTTTGAAAATCAAAATGGAAAGCGGCCTGTACCCCAAACGCGATGATGTTAACCACACTCGGGGACGATCGTTCAGTGATTTTTGTTTTGAACATTTTGATGAAATGTTTGCGACCCCAAATAATGAGAAGGTATTGGATTATGTACCACTGCTAAACATGGTTCCTGAAATGTATAAAATTGCTTGCAAAGAAAAAGCGCGTTACTTCCATTATTCAGATACATTTGTTGAGAGCTATGCACTACAACAGTTAAAGATAAAAGAGTGGGTGCCTTGCAAGCAATCGCTGTTTTACCCCAACAAACGCCTGTTCAAACCTGAAGCCATCTATTTGCCTGATTGTGGCCTAGATGGATTTCTCCCGGAAGTGAGGAAGTCGGATTTGGATTGTGCAAAGTGGGCCAATATTCAAGAGACGCTTAAGAAACTGGGCGCGAATGACAGCATTTCCAAGGACCCAGAGCAACTGACCCAGTACATGGACAAACTGAGCAAGTTATCCGGAAAAAACGGAAAGGGCAGGGACACAATTGCGCGCGCTGCAAAAGCAATTTTTTCGGCTTATGGGGAAATTGAACCGCCTCCCGAGTTACGGGATGGTGTGATGGTCCCCTGCCTTCGCCATACTCGAGAAGGTGAGATGATTTATTTCAAGAAAGCCGATAGTGCTTGCTGGGCAGACAAATCATATTTTGGCGAGGCAGAGGTACGCAGAGAAATCCTGAAGGCGGATAAATTGCACGTGTTCTTTCGTTTTTTACAAGATGGGGAATCGTTCGGTTTGAAAAAATTGTCAGATTTTTTACAGATGCAACCGCGCCACACACATGAACATGAGCAGCCGCAGCTCTCTGAGAAACTGCATCAGAAGTATCAGGAGCGGCGCGTTGGCATGGCGAAGGCGACCAACCAAAAGTTGTCGAAAAAATTAAAGATAACTGCTTATAGGAGCATCCCTTTAAAGGCAACGAAACACGCAGAAATCACGATCCAAGCAATAAAATTCTGGAAACAGAATGAGCACAAAGTTGATATTAATGCTGGGGCTGATATGTGGCAAGGGCTGGCAGCAGCACTCGGAGAACTCACGAATGGGAGCCAATACAAACCAGACTTTGAGCTTTTGCTCAAGGAAGAAACACGGGAGTCTTTTCTGGATCGTTTGCGGGACGATTACGGATTGACCGAGGAATCGATTGAAGAAGTCGAAGAGTCCATCGAGAATAACAATGCAGGTGAGGCGGAGGAAACGCAAGAAGAATATTCCGATGACTCAACCAGTACGGGAAACCAAACTCAGACAGCAACAACCAAAACCACCAGTTCCAAAAAAAATGTTGGCGGGAATCATCAACAACCCGAGGTGCCAAAAATAGAAGTGGAGTCCAATCCTGATTGGTCCACGGAAATAATCACACCGCCCGGAAGCGGTGTTGGAAATGATGTTGATGTGCATGCAGTAAAAGGCTCTGACGGGAAACGTGGCGAAGAAGCCTTGCTGAATTGGTTGAAAAGTGTATTCAAAGACAGTGATGTAATCAACAAGAACGAGCAATGCCGGAATCATCCCGGCTATGACATTCTTGTTACAAAAAAGAACGGGAAAGAATATTATTACGAATGCAAGTCGTTTGTCTCGGCCACTCCACCGTGTCAGGTATCCTTGACAAAGGCACAATTCGATAAGGCAAAATGTACCCGACATCGCTATCGGCTTTGTGTTATTTACAATCTAAAGGAAAACCCTGTAAAAATGCTGGAAATATGCGACCCTGCCGCACTCGAAAACAAACCCATTACCACTGAATACAAAATCGATTTGACAAGCTGGAAAAGCGATACCGAATAGAGCAGATTCAATTTACAATAACGACATGACAAAAGTAGAAGCCATCAAAAACGCCATCAGGCAACTTTCCGCGCCCGAACTGGAACAACTTCGGGAGTGGTTCGTTCAGTACGACGCCGATGCATGGGACAAACAAATCCAGGAAGACGCCGCAGCAGGGCGGCTGGACGCGCTTGCGGAAGAAGCGCTAAATGAATACAAGGCAACCCGGGCAAAACCACTGTAAAGCCCCTTACACCACCCCGCTCCCGCCGATGTAAAATACCCCCATGCACTACGCCTCCACATACGATGTCATCATCGGCGGCGGGCGCCAAACCCAACCACCAACAGAAAAAGAGGCTGGTTTCATGAAAAAAGAATTTACCCTGGACTACTGGATGGACGATGGCTGGTATGTCGGCAGGCTCCGTGAAGCCCCCGATGTTTTCAGCCAGGGAAAAACATTCGAGGAATTGCAACTCAACATCAAGGATGCGTTTGATTTGATGAGACAAGAATCTCCGGCAATGCCCGTTGAAAACTTCAGTTCCGCCGAACTCTCAATAGAGGTGTCTTGACCTGTAAAATACCCCCATGCACTACACCTCCACATTTGATGTCATCATCATCGGCGGCGGGCACGCCGGCACCGAGGCCGCGCTGGCGGCGGCGCGTAGCGGCGCCGAAACGCTGCTGCTGACGCACAACATTGAAACCATCGGGCAGATGAGTTGCAATCCGGCGATTGGCGGGTTGGGGAAAAGTCATCTGGTGCGCGAGATTGACGCGCTCGGCGGCGTCATGGCGCTGGCCGCCGACAGCGCCGGCATTCAGTTTCGCGTGCTGAACTCGCGCAAGGGGCCGGCGGTGCGGGCGACGCGCGCGCAGGCCGACCGCCAACTCTACCGCATGGCCGTGCGCCGCGCGGTCGAACAACAGCCGCGCCTGCACATCTTCCAGCAGGCCGCCGCCGACCTCGTCATTGAAAACGCATGCGTGCGCGGCGTCATCACGCAAACGGGGCTTGCGTTCGGCGCGCGCGCCGTCGTGCTCACCACCGGCACCTTCCTCGGCGGCCTGATTCACATCGGCGACAGCCGCCACCAGGGCGGGCGCGCCGGCGACCCGCCGTCCAACGCGCTGGCCGCGAAACTGCGCGAGATGCCGTTCACCGTCGGGCGCCTCAAAACCGGCACGCCGCCGCGCATCGCCGGCAACACCGCGGACTTTACAAAAATGGAACGCCAGCCGGGCGACGAACCGCGCCCGGTGTTCTCGTTCATCGGCGATCGCAGCCGCCACCCCGAACAGCGCGCCTGCCACATCACGCGCACCAACGAACGCACGCACGACATCATCCGCGCCGCGCTGCACCGCTCGCCGGCGTTCAACGGCGCCATTGAGTCCGCCGGCCCGCGCTACTGCCCGTCCATCGAGGACAAGGTCGTGCGCTTCGCCGACAAAACACAACACCAGATTTTCATTGAGCCCGAAGGGCTGCAAACCGCCGAACTCTACCCCAACGGCATCTCCACCAGTCTGCCGTTTGAAACGCAACTCGAGATGGTGCGCTCCATCCGCGGCCTTGAAAACGCGCACATCACGCGCCCGGGCTACGCCATTGAATACGACTACTTCGAGCCGCGCGGCCTGCACCCGTGGCTTGAAACGCGCCCGCTGAAACGGTTGTTCTTCGCCGGGCAAATCAACGGCACAACCGGCTACGAGGAAGCCGCCGCGCAGGGCCTCATCGCCGGCCTGAACGCGGCGCGCCGCGCACGCGGCCAGGAACCGTGGCACCCGACCCGCGAACAAGCCTACATCGGCGTGCTGATAGACGACCTCATCACACGCGGCGCCAGCGAACCATACCGAATGTTCACCAGCCGCGCCGAATACCGCCTGCTGCTGCGCCAGGACAACGCCGACCTGCGCCTGACGCCGGCGGGCCGCGACCTCGGCCTTGTGGACGACACGCGCTGGCGACTGTTCACGCGCAAACGCGACGCGCTGGAACGCGAACAACAACGCCTGCGCGAAACACTCGTGCCGCCGCAGTCCGCGCCCGAAGGCGCCGAATGGAGCCGCCCGACGCGCGCCGACGAACTGCTGCGCCGCCCGGAACTGGACTACGCCGCCATCGTCCGCGCCGCCGGCATCAACGACCCCGTCACCGACGAACAAGTCGTTGAGCAAATTGATATACAGGCCAAATACGCCGGCTACCTCGACCGCCAGCGCGACGAAATCGCGCGCATGGAACGCTTTCGCGGCCAGGCCATTCCCGACGACTTTGATTACGACCGCGTCAGGGGCCTGTCCACCGAACTGCGCGGCAAACTGCTGCAATTCCGCCCGCGCACGCTCGGCCAGGCCGGGCGCATCCAGGGCATGACGCCGGCGGCGCTGTCGGCCCTGCAGATTTACCTGAAAGGCCATGCGGCGGGCTGAAACGCGGCGCCGCGCCGCGCGGCTGGCCACCCTCGCACTGTGCTGCGGCGCCGCAGTGCACGCAGCGGCGGCGAATACAGCAAACGCGCCAAACACGCCGAACACAGCGGCGACGGCGGCGGCAGTGAACACGCCGAACGCGCAAAACGCGGCGGCGGCAAACACCGCAAACACCGCAAACACAACAAACACAACAGAAGCGCCGGTCTCCGACGGCATGCACCATGTCAAAAGCCGCCACAACATTGCCGACACCGTCGAGCGCGCAAAGCGCATGCTGGAACACCAGGGCCTGCGCGTGTTCGGCGTCATTGACCACGCCGACAACGCCCGAAAAGCCAACCTTGAACTGCCGCCGACCCAACTGCTGGTGTTCGGCAATCCCGCAGCCGGCACGCCGCTGATGCGCGCCAACCGCCTGATCGGGATGGACCTGCCGCTCAAACTGCTGGTGTGGGAAGACGCCGCCGGCGTCGTCTGGATCAGTTACAACAACGCCGCTTTCCTGCAAAAGCGCCACCACCTGGACGGCGAGAAACCGGCGTTCAGCAACATGGCGCGGCTGCTGAAAGACCTGGGCCGCGCGGCGGCGACGCGCTGAAAGCAGTGGACGCGGTGGACGCGGCGGCGTCATTGCGCCGGGGCCTGGCCGAACTCGGCCTGCAAACCGGCAACGCGCAGATAGATACGCTGCTGGCGTGGCTGCGCCTGCTGCAACAATGGAACCGCATCCACAACCTCACCGCCGTCACAAAACTGCCCGACATGATTCCCCGCCTGGTGCTGAACAGCGCCGCGGCGGCGCCGCACCTGCGCGGGCGCGACATCCTCGATGTCGGCAGCGGCGCCGGCGTCCCCGGCATCGTGCTCGCGGTGCTGGCGCCCGAACGCCGTTACACGCTGCTCGACGGCAACGGCAAGAAAACCCGCTTTCTGGAACACTGCCGCATCCGCCTGGCGCTCGACAATGTCACCGTCGTGCGCCACCGCGCCGAGACCTGGGCGCCGGACGCCGGTTTCGACACCATCATCAGCCGGGCCTTCGCCGCGCTGGCCACCTTCACCGCCGCCACCCGCCACCTGGGGCGCCCCGGCGCGCTGTGGCTGGCGCTGAAAGGCCGCGTGCCGGCGGCGGAATTTCGGGAGATTGAACACAATCGGGCAAAATACGATATAAAGTGCAATTCAAGACCGCTGAAAATCCCCGGCGCCGGAAGCCCGGCGACGCTGGTCAGCATTGAAATCCGGCCATGACAAGAACCTACGCAATCGCCAACCAGAAAGGCGGAGTCGGCAAGACCACAACCAGCGTCAACCTCGCCGCGTCGCTGGCCGCCGCCGGGCGGCGCGTGCTGCTGGTGGACCTCGACCCGCAGGGCAACGCCACAACCGCGAGCGGCGTGGACAAAAACCGCCTGGAACATTCCAGCGCCGATGTGCTGGCGGGCGAGCCGCCGCGCCTGTGCGTCGTCCACGCCGAAATCGCCGGTTACGACCTGCTCGGCGCCAACGGCGCGCTGACCGTCAGCGAAGTGAAACTGATGAGCGAAGCAAACCGCGAATTCCGCCTGCGCGACGCGCTGGCCGGGGTGAAGGACGACTACGACTACCTGCTGATAGACTGCCCGCCGACGCTGAACACGCTGACGGTCAACGCGCTGGTCGCCGCGCGCGGCGTCATCATCCCGATTCAGTGCGAGTATTTCGCGCTGGAGGGGCTGTCGTCGCTGCTGCAAACGGTCGAGCGGGTGCGCGAATCGGCGAATCCGGGGCTGCGCGTCGAGGGCGTCCTCCGCACCATGTTCGACCCGCGCAACAACCTCGCGCGCGATGTGTCGCGGCAACTGGTGCGCCACTTCGAGAAGGAACTCTACGAGGCGGTCATCCCGCGCAATGTAACGCTGGCGGAGGCGCCGAGCCACGGCATGCCGATACTGCAATACGACAAACACTCGCGCGGCTCGCGCGCCTACCTGGAACTGGCCGGCGAGTTGCTGACGCGCGAAGGCGCGGGCTGAGACGATGGCCGCGAACAAAAAATCCGGCGCGGGCAAAGGCGCGGGCAAAACGACGAACAAAGGCAAAGCCATGGGCAAAGACACCGACAAAGGCGCAGGCAAAGACACGCGCAAAGGCGCGGGCAAAACGACGAACAAAGGCAAAGCCATGGGCAAAGACACCGACAAAGGCGCAGGCAAAGACACGCGCAAAGGCGCGGGCAAAACGACGAACAAAGGCAAAGCCATGGGCAAAGACACCGACAAAGGCGCAGGCAAAGACACGCGCAAAGGCGCGCACAAGGGCAAACGCCGCGGCCTCGGCTCGCTCGGCGTGGATGTGCTGCTGACCTCGTCGCGCGCGGTCGGCGTCGAGGCCGGCGCCGAAGCCGGCGACCCGCAACTGCACCGGATCGCGCTCGACGACATCCGGCCCGGGCGCCACCAGCCGCGCCGGCGGATGGACGACGAGGCGCTGCGCGAACTCGCCGACTCAATCAAAAGCCAGGGCATGATACAGCCGGTGGTCGTGCGCGCCGACGCCGACCGCCCCGGATGCTACGAACTGGTCGCCGGCGAACGGCGCTGGCGCGCGGCGCAACTGGCGGGCCTTGAGCGCGTCCCGGCGCTGGTGCGCTCGCTCAATGAAAACGACGCCGCGGCCATCGCGCTGATCGAGAACATCCAGCGCGAAGACCTGAACCCGCTGGAAGAGGCGTCGGCGATACAGCAACTCATCGTCAAGTTCGACCTGACCCACGAACAGGCGGCGCGCGCCATCGGCCGTTCAAGGCCGACGGTCTCCAACCTGCTGCGGCTGCTCAACCTGAACCCCGAGGTGCGCGACTGGCTTGAACAGCGGCGCTTCGAGATGGGGCACGCGCGCACGCTGCTGCAACTCGACAAAAAGCACCAGGCCGACGCCGCGCGCATGGTCATCGAGCGCAACATGACGGTGCGCGACGCCGAACATTATGTCGAGACGCTGCTGAGGAAAGACGCCGGCGTCGCCGCCAGAAAACGCCCGCGCAAGAGAACGCCGCCGGAAATCGCGTCGCTTGAACGCGAACTGTCCGAACGCCTCGGCGCGGCGGTCAGCGTGCACTACAACACCCGCTCCGGCAAGGGCAAACTGCTGATTCACTACGCCAGCCTCGACGAACTGGACAGCATCCTCGAAAAAATCCGCTGACGCCCGAACGCCGTCGGGCGGGCGTGTTTCCATTCAGCAAAAGCGCGGGGCCATGCGATTTGCAGCGCGCTCAAACACCGTCCGGCGGTGCGTGTTTCCAGCGCCGGTGCGACCACAGCCAACCTTGCGGGCGGCGCTGAATGCAGCGCTCGACGGCGGCGGCGTAGGCGCGAATGAATTCATCCTCTTTTCCCTTGCGGGCGACGCCGAGGCGCTCGAAACGCGCGCGGTAAAAGCCGCGCCCGCAGCGCTCGGCGGCGACGAAAAAGACCGGCGTCCGGAACATCGCCGCCAGCCGCGCGACTTCGGAACTGAACGCGGTGGGCCGGCCAAACAACGGCGTCCAGCAGGCGTTGCGCGCGCCCTTCGGCTCCTGGTCGGCGATGACGGCGAACAGGCAGCGCCGGTGGCGCTGGCGGACGACTTCCCTGCCGACTTCGCGGTGGCGCACCGGAACCGCGCCGAAACGCGCGCGCACGCCGTGGATGAACGCGCCGGCGCCGAGACGCTGCGGCTTGTGCACCGCGAACATCGGCCAGCCGAGCGACAACATGCAACTCTGCAACAGCCATTCCCAGTTGCC
This sequence comes from Gammaproteobacteria bacterium, assembly GCA_028817225.1. Classification (NCBI taxonomy): domain Bacteria; kingdom Pseudomonadati; phylum Pseudomonadota; class Gammaproteobacteria; species Gammaproteobacteria bacterium. The sequence continues at coordinate 10,516 of JAPPQC010000023.1, forward strand.
GAAATGCGCCGACAGCAGCAGCACCGGGCGGTCGCCGCCGGCCTCGTCGAGAATCTCGGGGTTGTCCAGCCGCACGCGCCGCCGCACATCCTGCGCGCCGAGCGCCGCGAGTTTGACGGTCTCGGCGGCGACATCGGCCAACTCGCGGTAGAAACGCGCCGACAATTGCCGTATCCGCGCCGCCGGAACATCGGGAAACGCGCGCCGCAAATTGTCGCGCACAACGGCGCGGCGGTAGCGGAACACAACGCGCAGCAGCCAGAAAAACATCCGGCTCAACACATAAAGAACGCCCAACGGCAGACGGGAAAGAAGGCGGTAAAACATCGTTCGGTGCGCGGCGCGGCGCAGTGCGGACAGTGCGGCAAGCGGCGCAACCGACAGTATAATGTGCTCCGCCGGATTATGCGCGCCGCCGAATCATGCGCGCCGCCAAAAACAACTCGTCGGCGCACCCGCGGCTGAAGGCGAATGCGCGCCGCCGGACAATGCGCGTTGCCAACAGTCCGTGAACTTGCATTGTCCGCCGGCACAGGCAAAATGGCGGCCTTGCGCGAAAAACAACGGGGAAAAGCAATGAATTCACGATGGAAAGAGATGGCTCGCGGAATCATGGCCGGGCCTGCCCGCGCCGCCGCAGTCCTCGCGCTCCTGCTGTCGGCCCCGGCGCCCGCCGCCGCGCAGACAACGCTCGACCTGCAATGGCAAACAAGGTATATCAGCGAGGCGCGCGACTACATCGGCAACGGCGGCTTCTTCGGCCTTAAACTGGCGCACCGATTCGACTCCGGCGCGTTCGTCGGCTGGTGGCACCTCTATGGCGACCAGACCCACTACATCAAGCACAATATATTCGCCGGCTACGGCCAGACCCGGGGCGACTTCTACATCGAGTTCTCCTGGCACAGGCTCAACTTCTGGGAGCGCGAAGGCCCCGCCAACGGCTCCAATGACTTCTATCTGTATTCTTCATGGCACGGCCTCGACTGGCTGACGCCGGTGCTGCATGCCTACTACAACACCCGCTTCAACGGCACCCACATCCAGTTGAATGTCGAAAGCCCGGCCTTGTTCAAGACCGCTTACATGTCGGTGACGCCCTATATCGGCGTCGCCGTGGACGAGAATTACTCCACAACCGACCACGACGGCCTGAACCACATCGAGGCCGGCATCAAGGGCGTCATCCCGCTGTCGGACAAAACCCGCCTCAAGTTCTTCTTCACGCACACCGACGCGCGCGCCGATGTCAAAAAGGAGGGCTTGGGCGACAAAAACTGGGCCGGCGTCCATCTGTCGTTCACGCTTTGAGTGGTTGGCGCCACCGGAGTACAATGCCGCATTGCCAACAGTCCGTGAACTTGTGCCAACTGCCGGAACAACCCAAACTGGCGGCATCTCTCACGGAACGAAGAGAAAAGACGATGAATTCACGGCAAAGAGCGGGGGAGGGGTACTTCCGCCTGCTGCCTCCTGACAGGCTGGTTTCCGGCATGACAGCCCTCGCGCTTGTGCTGTCGGCTGCGGCGACCGCCGCCGCCGATTCCGGCACGGCTCTCCCGCCCGGCATTTCGGCCACCATCGAGACCGGGTGGCATTCAAGGTACATCAACATCGGCGCGCGCGACAACCTCGGCGAGGGCGGCATGTTCACGACCGAACTGAAAGTCAAATCCGACACCGGCGTCTTTGCCGGCGCCTACGCCATCTTCGCCGACAGCAGACGCTACCAGCAAACCAACCTGTACGCGGGCATCAGCCGTCAATGGGGCGACTTCCATTTCGGGGTGTCGTACACCTGGCTGCACTTCTATCCGACCCCGGGACACTCCAACAAGGACGACAACGAACTGAATCTGGCCGTCGCCTGGGAGGGGCTGGAATGGGCGACCCTGTCCGCGGATTACCTGACTTCCACCGACGCCGAAAAGGCCGAGGGCGGCGGCGGCGGCAGCATGCTGACGCTGGGACTGTACAGCGCAAACGCCTTCCGTGCCGGCCCGGTCGCGCTGTCCCCGTTTGCCGCCGTCGCCCTCGACTACGGCTTCTCGACGCCGGAACACGACGGCATGAACAATGTGAAACTCGGGCTGAAGGGCGCCATGCCGCTGTCGGAAGACATTGAACTCAACTTCTATGCCGCCCAGTCTTTCCGCGGCGAGGACATCAGGAAACACCGCCGCACAAGGCGCGGCATCGGCGACGAGACCTGGGGCGGCATCAGCCTCGTCTTCGGTTTGTGACGGCGGCGGAGGAATGGACAAGATGACGCCGGCAAACGCGGCTCGCGAAAACGGCGCTCCCGGACACCGGGGCGCTTCCCACTTCAACATCCGACAGGTGACATGCAATGAAACAAATCCTTAAAACCGCGCAGGCGGCGGCGCTCGCAGTGTGCGTCGCGGCGGCGGCGCACGCGCCCGCGCAGGCGGCGGCCAAAACGCTGAAAATCGGTTTCCTCGGCGTCATGAGCGGGCCGTCGGCCTCGTGGGGGCTGGTGAACCGCTACTGCATCGAGGTCGCGGCGAAAGAAATCAACCGGCGCGGCGGCTGGCAAATCGGCGGCGACAAATACATGATTGAAGTCGTCTCCATTGACGACCGCAAAGACCCGAAAATTTCCGTCACCAGCGCCGAGCGCCTGGTGTATGAAGAGGGCGTCAAATACATCATCGGCCCCAACACCGCCGCCACCGCGGCGGCCATCGTGCCGGTGATCAACAAGGCCGGCGCCGTCAACATCGCCTATGCCCTCAGCAAGGAGTTGTACTCGCTGCCCAACGGCAATTCCATTCTCGGCATGATCGCGCCCTACCAGTCGGGGCCGGTGATTTACCGGCACCTGCGCGACAACAACGGCGTGAAGACCGTCAGTTTTGTCGCCAGCAACGAGCCCGACCCGCTGACCCAGCGCGACGACGGCCTCGCCGCCGCGCGCGACCTGGGGCTGCGGGTGCTGGACGCCGACGCCACCTACGAAGCCGGCACCACCGACTTCTTCCCGGTGATGTCGCGGGTGGTGGCGAAGCGGCCCGACCTCATCGTGCTCTCCGGCGCCGCGCCGGCCAACGCGCCGCTGCTGATCAAGGCCGCGCGCCAGCAGGGCTACAAGGGCCTGCTCAGCACCGAGACCGCGCAAGACGCCGGTGTGCTGAAAGAGGGCGCCGGCGCGCTGGCCAACGGCTTTATCTCGGTCGGCGGCGCCAGCAACGAGCAGATTCGCAGCCGCGAGATGGAGGAATTCATCGAGCGCTACAAAGAGCATGTCGGCGAGTGGAACGACGAAGCCGGCACCAAGGTCTATGCGCTGGAGATGATTCTGCAAACCCTCGCCGCCGCCGGCCCGCAGGCGATTGATGATGTGGAGGTGTTCAAGCGCGCCATCCCCGAACTGCGCTACAAGAATCCGTTTCTGAAGGAGGCCCAGGACCTGACTTTCGTCGGCAGTTCGTTCTTCGGACAGAAACGCCAGATTGGCGTGCCGATGGTGGTCAATGTCTATCAGGACGGCGGTTTCGAGACGCTGTTTGTCGGCTCGGTGCCTGAATAGACCGGGTTTCGGCGGCGCGCGGCGGCGCTTTCTTTCAGCGACATCACCGGCGGCGCCAAGGGCGTAATCAACATTCCGCTGCCCGGCGAACTGTCGGTTTTCGGCTTCACGCTGTACTGCTTCCTCGACGGGCTTGGCGGCGCAACCGGTTCGGCCTGCGTGCGGAGAAAGACGATGGCGCTGCTTGAAGTCAGCGGGCTCAGCAAGCGCTTTGGCGGGCTGGGCGCGGGACAAAATTCGAATCAAGTGCTTCTTCTTGTACGCCGTTCGTCGGAAGAGATTGATTGCCGCTTCATACACTTGGCTGTTTTTTGGCCGGAAAGCGCGGTTTCTGGCCGTGCCAAAGCGCTGTGATGTGCTTACAATGCATCGGATGAACGATGGCGCATTGACAAATTGTTCGCATCCGGCGACGCGGCGGCTGGGCCGCCCAACGGTCATTCGTCGGCCAAATGCTACCGTTCGTCGGCTGGCGTGCGCCAAGCCTTGCATTATCCCTCAAATTGGGTTTCCGATAAATCTTTCTTGAGGAATATGAAATGAAAAAACAATACCAGAGAAAACCACTGCCCGGCCACCACCGGGAAATGGGAGTCCGCGATTCGGCGGCGGAGGCGGTGCAAACGGCGAGAGCAGCGAAGCCTGCAAAAGCGGTGAAGGCCGCGAAGCCTGCGGGAACGGCAAATCCGGCGGAGGCCGGAAAAGCCCTGCCGCCGAATCAGCCGCCCGGCGACAACGCGCCGGTTACACGGACCGAGTTCAGGGAAGAAATCCACAAACTTGACAAGAGAGTGGAGGTTGGCTTCGCTGACACGGACAGGAAGATAAGTGACACGAAAGCCGAACTCAACAAGAGCATAAGTGACACGAAAGCCGAGCTCAAGGATGACATTCACAAACTCGACAAGAGAATGGAGGCCGGCTTCTCTGACACGGACAGGAAGATAAGTGACACGAAAGCCGAACTCAACAAGAGCCTAAGTGAA
>JAPPQC010000024.1 GCA_028817225.1 Gammaproteobacteria bacterium
TCAGCCGGGCGGCCCGAATGACAGGCCGGCGTACCATGAGGCGCCCGTTCCGGCGAAGCCGTTGACCGGCTCGTAGCGTTTGTCGAGCAGGTTTTCGGCGCGCACCAGCAGGTCCACGCCGTCGCGCAGGCGGTGGCGCGCCGCCAGGTTGACTGTCGAGTAACCGCCTTCGCGCACTCTCGCGAAAGTGACGCGGCCAATGTCGGTGGCCGGGCCGTTGACATTCCATTGCAGGTTCAGCGATGTGCCGGGACGGGGCCGCCACGACAAGTCAAACCCGGCTTTTCTGAGCGGGCGGCGCAGCAGGCGCCGGCGGTTGCCGTCTTTGGCGGAAGTCAGCGTGTAGTCAACGCGCAGGCCGAAGGTGTCCGACATCTGCCAGCGCAGGTAACTTTCCAGGCCTTCAATGGAGGCGCGGTTGCGGTTGGTCAGCGTTCGCCCGGAGGGCGCCGTGTCAATCAGGTCGCGTATCCGGTTGCGGAACCAGATTGCGCCGACGCCGACGCCGCCCGCCTCCCAGTCAAAACCGGCTTCGCGGCTGCGGCTGGTTTCCGGCCTGAGATCGGGGTTGGCGAAGAATGAAAAGGCCGGGAAATCCCGGAAGCGGTTGCTCAGCGACGGCGCCTTGAAGCCGGTGCCGAACGCCGCATGAAAGCGCAGGCCCGCGAACGGCGCGAACACGGCGGACAGGTTGTAACTTCTCTCGCTGCCGAAATCATCCGGGTCTTCGTTGCGCCAGCCGGCGCCGAAAGACAGATCGTCGGCGGGCGTCCATTCAATCTGCGCGTGCAGCGCGCGGCTGCGCGCGCTGCGGCTGAAGTCACCGCCGACGCGCAATTTTTCCAGTTCGGTCTCGGCGCCCGCCAGCAGCCGGAAACGCGGGCCGAGAACAAACCGGTTGCGCCAGGCGGCCTGAAAACGCCGGCTGTCGGTGTGGCCGGTGCGCGCGGCGCCTTCGCGGTTAATCTCTTCCCTTGAAAAAGACGCCAGCGACCAGCGCGGACGCCACAAGCCGCCGAAATAATCGCCGTCAAACCGCAGCGATGTGGCGCGCTCGTGGCCACTGCGCGCAGACGCCGGGTTTTCGCCGGCGCCGCTGTCGTATTCGGCGTCAAAATGGCTGTAACTGTGCGTCAGCGACAGCCGCGCCGCATCGGTGATTTGCCACCCCGCCTTCAGCCCGGCGGCGGCGCGTTCGTAGCCGTCGCGCTCGCGGCCGCCGCCGCCGCGCAGGCGGCGCGGCGTGTGGCTTTCGCCGTCGGTAACAAAACGCGACACATTCGCCGACCAATCCAGCGCGCCGGCGGCGCCCGACGCCTCCAGCGCGATGTCTTCGGAGCCGAACGAACCGGCCTCGGTGCGTGCGCGCAGCGACGGTTTGCCGGTGCCGCGCTTCGTGATGATGTGGATGACGCCGCCGATGGCCTCGGAGCCGTACTGCGCGCTGTGCGCGCCGCGCACAATCTCGATGCGCTCGACGCGGTCGAGGCGGAAGTCGGCGAAGGCAAACCGGTCGTTCGACGGGTCGGTCATCTGGACGCCGTCCACCAGCACCAGCACATGGTCGGATTCGGCGCCGCGCACAAACACCGAGGTCTGCGCGCCGACAACGCCGGTGCGCGCGACATGCAAACCGGGCACGCCCGCCAGCGCGGCGGACAACTCACGGTACTGATGGCGGGCGATGTCGGCGGCGGTGATGACGGTGACGCCGCCGGCGATACGCGCCGGCGGCGTCGGCATCCGCGTCGCGGTGATGACCAGCCGCTCGGCTTCGTCGCCGCCCGCGCGTGCCGCGTGCGCCGGCGGCGCGGCGAGCAGCGCGGCGAATAACATGGCCAGCGGCACGGCGGGCGGCGCGGCGTTCAGCATGGAGAGCGGCACAACACGCAACATAGCGAGCGGCGCGGCGGAAAAAGAACAGACAAGCTAAATCTTGCGGTAAATCTCGGCGCCCGAGTCCCGGAATTCCTTCGCTTTCTCGTCAAGGCCGGACTCAACGGCAATCCGCACATCGCGCAGCCCCCTGCTTTTGGCGTAGGCGCGAACATCCTGCGTAATCTTCATCGAGCAGAAATGCGGGCCGCACATCGAGCAGAAGTGCGCGACCTTGGCCGACTCCTGCGGCAGCGTCCGGTCGTGGAATTCGCGCGCGCGTTCGGGGTCGAGGCCGAGGTTGAACTGGTCCTGCCAGCGGAATTCAAAGCGCGCCTTTGAAAGCGCGTTGTCGCGCAGTTGCGCGCCCGGGTGGCCCTTGGCGAGGTCGGCGGCGTGGGCCGCGATCTTGTAGGCGATGAGGCCGTCGCGCACATCGTCGCGGTCGGGCAGGCCGAGGTGCTCCTTCGGCGTCACATAGCACAGCATCGCGGTGCCGAACCAGCCGATCATCGCCGCGCCGATGGCCGAAGTGATGTGGTCGTAGGCCGGCGCGATGTCGGTGACCAGCGGCCCCAAAGTGTAAAACGGCGCCTCGCCGCACTCGCGCAATTCGCGCTCGACATTCTCGTGCACGAGTTGCATCGGAATGTGCCCCGGCCCCTCGATCATCACCTGCACATCGTGCTTCCAGGCGGTGCGCGTCAGTTCGCCGAGGGTCTTGAGTTCGGCGAACTGCGCCTCGTCGTTGGCGTCGGCGATGCAGCCCGGACGCAGGCCGTCGCCCAGCGAGAAGGCGACATCATACTGCTTCATGATGTCGCACATCTCGTCGAAATGCGCGTAGAGGAAATTCTCGCGGTGGTGCGCCAGGCACCACTTCGCCAGGATTGAGCCGCCGCGCGAGACAATGCCGGTCACGCGCTCCGCCGTCAGCGGCACATGGCGCAGCAGCACGCCCGCGTGTATCGTGAAATAATCCACGCCCTGCTCGGCCTGTTCAATCAGCGTGTCGCGGAAAACCTCCCAGTCCAGTTCCTCGGCCTTGCCGCCGACTTTCTCAAGCGCCTGGTAAATCGGCACCGTGCCGATGGGCACCGGCGAGTTGCGCAGTATCCACTCGCGCGTCTCGTGGATGTTCTTGCCGGTCGAGAGATCCATCACCGTGTCGGCGCCCCAGCGCGCCGCCCACACCATCTTCTCGACTTCCTCGGCGACCGACGAGGTCACCGCCGAATTGCCGATGTTGGCGTTGACCTTGACCAGGAAATTGCGGCCAATGGCCATCGGCTCGGATTCGGGGTGGTTGATGTTGGCCGGGATGATGGCGCGCCCGCGCGCGACCTCGTCGCGGACGAACTCCGGCGTCACCTCGCGCGGCACGGCGGCGTTGAAATCGCGCCCGGCGTGCTGGCGCAGCAGTTTCGCGTAGGCCGGGTCGTCGCGCAACTCGCGCAGGCGCAGGTCCTCGCGGATGGCGACATATTCCATCTCCGGCGTCACGATGCCGCGCCGGGCGTAGTGCATCTGCGTTACATTGCAACCGGCGCGCGCGCGCCGCGGCGGGCGCCGCGCCTCAAAACGAACGGCGTCAACGCGGCGGTCGGCGGCGCGGTCGCGGGTGAAGTCCGAACCGGGGCGTTGCAGCGTCTCGCTGTCGCCGCGCCCGGCAATCCAGCCGTCGCGCACCGGCGCAAGCCCGCTCAGCAAATCCGTTTCCGCGTGTTCGGCGGAATAAGGCCCGGCGGTGTCGTACACCGGAATCGGCGGGTTGCGTTCGCTGCCGAAACTCGTCGGCGTGTCATCCTGCGTTATCTCGCGCATGCCGACGCGCACATCGGCGCGCGACCCGGCCACATACACCTTGCGCAGGCGGCGCTCGCCGGACGGCAGTTGCCGGACTATCTCCTGAATTTGCTGTGTTGCGGTACTCATCTCGCGCCGGAACCCGGAGACAGTATAATGCCATATTTCCACTGTGCCGCCATCATCACCGCCCATGCAGGACCTGCCGCCACGCGACCTTGAACGCTTTCTGGAAAGCCTCCCAGGGGGTTTCCCCGGCGGCGCGCACGCGCCGTGCACGCTGCTGGATGTCCGCGAGCAGTGGGAATTTGACATCGTGCACCTGCCCGGCTCGGTGCTGATTCCGCTGTCGCAACTGCCGCGGCGCATCGGCAATCTCGACGCAGGCCGCCCCGTCGTCGTCATCTGCCACCACGGCGTTCGCAGCCGCGCGGCGGCGCAACTGCTGGAACAAAGCGGCTTCACCCAGGTCATCAACCTGAAAGGCGGCATTGACGCCTGGGCACGCGAAGTCAACCCGAACATGGCCGTCTATGCCTGACAAAGTGCCGTTCGCCGCGCTGTTGATTGCATTGTTTGCCGTGCCGGCGGCGGCGAGTGATGCCGACGACCTGGCCGGCCTGTATGAACTGGCCGTTGAAAACGACGCGCGTTTTCATGCCAGCCGCGCGCGCTACGAGGCCGTCGTGCTGAACCCCGCCATCAGCCGTGCGCGCCTGCTGCCGCAAATTTCGCTGTCGGCGTCGCGCTCGCGCTTTCCGGAGCGCAAAATTCGCGGCCAGGCCTTCGGCCTGCGGCAGAACGAGCGGAATGAATTCTCGTACAATTTTCGCTCGCACTCGGTGAATGTGACGCAGTCGCTTTTCAATCTTGAGTACTACATTGAACTGCAAAAATCCAACTCGGAAGCGGAACGCGCGCGGCTTGATTTTGAGGCGGCGCGCCAGGATTTGATTGTCAGGCTGGCCGAGGCGTATTTCGGCGTGCTGTCGGCGCAGGATGACCTGGAATTCGCGCGCGCCGAGAAAGAGGCGCTGGCGCGCCAACTGGAACAGGCGCAAAGCCGCTTTGAACTCGGCCTGGACCCGATCACCGACACCCGCAGGGCCGAGGCCGCCTACGACCTCGCCGTCGCCGACGAGATTTCGGCGGCCAACCGGCTGGATGTCAGCCGCTCGGTGCTGCGCGTCATCACCGGGCGCGCCGCCGGTGAACTGCGCGCGCTGGCCGACACGGCGCCGACCGTCGCGCCGTCCCCGGACAACGCCGCGGCGTGGATTGAGGCCGCGCTCGGCAAGAACCTGCGCCTTCTGTCGCAGCAACTGGCGGCCAACATCGCCGCCGCCGAGGCCGAACGCCTGCGCGCCGGCCACTACCCGACGCTCGACCTCTACGCCGACCGCAACGAACGCGATGTGCGCGGCGGACCGTCGCCGCAAACGGTGCGCGATGTTGAGGTCGGCGTGCGCCTGAACCTGCCGCTGTTCTCCGGCGGCGGCGTCCACTACCGCACCCGGCAGGCCGCGCACCTGCACCAGGAGGCGATGCAGCAACTGGAGGAAACCCGCCGCGACACGCGCCAGATGGCGGAGGAAGCCTATCTGAACGCCGCCGCCGGCGTCAGCCGCGTCGCGGCGCTGGCGAAAGCGCGGGAATCGGCGCGGGTCTCGTACGAGTCGAACCAGGCCGGCTTCGCCGTCGGCACGCGCTCGTCGGTGGATGTGCTGCTGGCGCTGGAAGACCTGTTTGACGCCGAACGCGATTACAGCGACACGCGCCACGAATACATCCTGAACACGCTGCGGCTGAAACGGGTCGCCGGTTCGCTGTCGCACGAAGATGTGCGGGCAATCTCGCACTGGCTGAAATAACCGGCCCCGCATGACGCGCCTTCTTTACCGCAGCCTGCTGCAACTCGCGTTTCCCGCCGTTTTGCTGCACGCGGCGGCGCTGGCGGTGCGCGACCGCTCGGCGCGCTACCTGTTGCAGCGTTTCGGGCTGCGGCTGCCGGCGCCGGCGGCGGCGCCGCTGTGGATACACTGCGCGTCGGTCGGCGAACTGAACACTGCGCTGACGCTGGCCGCAGCCTGGCGCAAGGCGCGCCCCGGCGACGACATCCTGCTGACGAGCGCGACGGTGTCGGCGCACCGCCTGCTGCGGCGCAAGGCCGGCGCCGACCTGCGCCACTGCTACCTGCCGCTCGACTACCCGCTGCTGTGCCGGCGCTTCCTGAAGGCCGTCCGCCCGCGCTGCGCGCTGATGATGGAGGCCGAGATCTGGCTCAACCTGTTCGGCGAATGCGACGCGCGCGGCGTTCCCGTCATCATCGTCAACGGGCGGCTGTCCGGCAGGACGATGAAACCGGCGCGGCGTTTCGGCGGTTATTACCGGCAAAGCCTGTCGCATGTGCGCGCGGTTCTTGCGCGTTCGGATCAGGACCGCGACCGTTTTGTCGCGCTCGGCATGGCGCCCGCCGCCGCCGAAACCGCCGGCAACCTGAAATACTCCGCTGCGATGCCGGCGCAAATGCCCGACCGCATTGGCCGCCCCTACTGCCTCGCCGCCTCGACGCACGACGGCGAAGAGACGCAAATTGCGCGCGCGTGGCGGCGCGCCGACACCGGCGGCCTGCCGCTGGTTGTCGCGCCGAGACATCCGCAACGCTGCGCCGCCGTCGCCCGGCAACTGCGCCGCGCCGGTTTTGATGTCGCGGCGCACGATGGCGGTGATGGCGATGGCGGTAGTGGCGGCGGTGGCAGCGGCGGCGGCAGCGGCGGCGGCAGCGACGGTGGCGACAGTAATGGCGGCGGCGCCGCAAACAACGCCGCAAACAACGCCGAAGTGGTGCTGTTCTGCGAAGTCGGGCATCTGCCGGCGCTGATTCGTCATGCGGTGTGCGTGTTTCTCGGCGGCTCGCTGGTGCAGAAAGGCGGACACAACCTGCTGGAAGCGGCGCGCCTCGGCACGCCGCAGGCCACCGGCCCGCACCTCGACAACTTCGCGCAGGAAGCGCGCGCATTGCAACAGGCCGGCGGCCTGCTGATTGCAAACAACGAAGACGAACTGGCCGCATTCTTCACCCGCGCCGCCGCCGGCGAATGCCGCACACAAGCCGACAACGCCGCCGCCTTCATGCGCGAACACGACGATGTCGCCGCGCACTATGTCAAGCGGCTGCAATCGTTCGGTTTGTGAATGCCGGAGGAAACCGGCAGCAGCGCCGCCGGACGCGCGCGCAATGACATGGCCCGCGCCGCATCAAGCGCGCAATCCCCCGGTTTCCGGTTCGCGGTTTTGTCAGCCGCCGCAGTAGGCGTCGCGCAGTGCGTTGAAGTCGGCGCGGCTGAAGTACAGCGCGCTGTATTGCGCGGACAGTTTGTCGAGCGAGCGTTCAAGGCGCGCGATGTTGGCGCGCTTCCAGTGGTTGGCGGCGCGGCGGATGCGCGAGCGGTCGAAATCCACCAGCACGACCGCCGCGGCGTCCTTGTCCACCAGCACATTGTGGGCGTTCAGGTCGGCGTGCCACACGCCTTCGTCGTGAAAGCGGCGCAGCGTCTTGCCGATGGCGCGCCAGTTGGCCTCGCCGAGCGGCGCCGCGCGCAGCAGGCCGGACAGCGGCAGCGCCGGGCGGCAACTGGCGACAATCAAATCCGCCGTATAGACGGCGCCGCGGCGGCGGAACGACGCGGCCACCGGGCGCGGCGCCGGCAGGCCGCGCCGGTGCAGCGCCGCCAGCAGGCGCCATTCGGCGAACGGGCGCGTGTGGTTCCAGCCGCGGTACAGGTAGCGGTCTTCGGTCAGGCGCGCGGGCAGGCCGCCGCGGCCATAGTGCTTGACCAGGTATTCGGCGCCGTCGGCGCGAAAGAATTCGGCGCGCTGCCTGCCGCCGCCGGCTTCCTCCGCCGCCCACCCGCGCCGCCGGCGCTCGTCGGCTTCAAACCAGCCGGGGTCGAAGGCGCTGGCGCCATCGTATAGGATATGGCGGCCCGCAATCAGAATATGTGACGCTTGGAAACTCAATGTCCGGACTCTTTGCACAACCTCCGCAGAACCTGTGCCTGATTCGCCTGTCGGCGGTGGGCGATGTCGTCCATCTGCTGCCCATTGTCCATACTATAAAAAAATTCCGGCAAAACACAAAGATTGCGTGGATTATCGGCCAGGCCGAGCATTCGCTGGTGGCCGGGCTGCCCGGCGTCGAGTTCATCGTCTTTGACAAGGCGGCGGGGCCTGCGGCCTATGTCGGCCTTGCCCGCAAACTGCGGCGGCGGCGTTTTGACGCGCTGCTGCTGATGCAATATTCAATGCGCGCGCACCTGGCGAGTTTGTGCGTGCGCGCGCCGGTTCGCATCGGCTTTGACCGGGCGAGATCGAAAGACCTGCACGGCTGGTTTGTCAACCGCCGCATCAAGGCGTGCGAACGCGGGCATGTGCTCGACGGCCTGTTCGGTTTCACCGAGGCGCTCGGCATCGGCGAACGGCAACTGCGCTGGCAGCGCTGCCACGACGATGAAGAACAGGCGTTCGCACAACGCCGCCTGCCCGGCGCGCAAAAAACGCTGTTGATCAGCCCGTGTTCAAGCCATCCGCTTCGCAACTGGCCGGCGCCGCGCTACGCCGAAGTCGCCGATTACGCGGCGCGGCGCCACGCCATGCGCGTCGTGCTGACCGGCGGCAACAGCGCGGTTGAGCGCCACTACCGCGACGACATCGTGCGGCGTGCGCGCGGCGACATCATTGACCTGGTCGGGCGCACGACGCTGCGGCAACTGGCGGCGCTGATTGCGCGCGCCGACGCCGTTGTCGCGCCCGACTCGGGGCCGGCGCACATCGCGGCGTGTTCGGCGACGCCGGTCATCGGCCTGTATGCGGCGACCAACCCCGACCGCGCCGCGCCGCGCCTGAGCCGGCAATGGTGCGTCAACCGCTATCCCGAAACGGTGCGCGCCGAACTCGGCGCGGCGGTGGACGACATTGCGTGGGGAACCAAACTGGAACGCCCCGGCGTGATGGAGCGCATCACGACGGAAGAAGTGTGCGCGATGCTGGACCGGTTGATGGAGGGCGGGGGGCAGGCCGTGCGCGGTGCGCGGCGGCGGGCGTGAACACCCGTACAAAAAAGAAGCCATCCTGCGTGCAGGATGGCTTCCTGGTGATATGAACTTCCTTCTGAACTTCCTTTGCAATCAGATGGGCTTCTGGACTCTAATCCTGCTGTTCGCTTCCCTTATGCGGTCCCACTCGGCGCGCCTCGAATCAACCTCGGGCGTCGCGGGCGCCGCCGCCGAAGAGCCGCTGATGCTGCCGCCCATGCTGTCGTGGCCGCTGTAATAGCCGCCGTACATCCAGCCCGGGAGACCGCCGCTGATGCTGTCCAGTTGCTCGTCGGTCATGTCCGGAATCTCGTCCGGAACCACGACATGTATCTGGCCGGCCTTGCTGTGGTGAACCACAACTTCCACATCCGACGGAATCTCCCGGCCAATCAGTTTGGAGATTGCCGCCTTCGGGTCCTTGTCAAATTCCGCGCGAAACTCTTCGTTCTCGCGGTACGCCAGCGACCAACGCGCCGCGGCCAATTCAGGCGTTATCCGCCCTTCTTGCCTGTCTTCCATCATTCATACCTCCTGCTGGTTACAGAATGAAAACCAATGCCCGCACAATACCATGTGCCCGCGAAGGAATCAATGCTGACAAAGGTTTCTGAACGGCGGCAAGCGCCGCAAAAGACGGGCGTTTGCGCGGCGCCGGAGCAGCCGCCGGCGGGCGGGAGCCGGACATTCGCGGCGTGCGCTTGCGTGCGCGGACAGCGTACAAAAAAGAAGCCATCCGGCCCGAAGGCGGGATGGCTTCCCGGAACGGCGCGGCTTTGTCAGCCGCGCTGTCCTTCACACCCAACCGAAGGAAACCCGCCAATCATCCTGCAAATGGCGGCGTTGCCGGAGGTTGGCTGTTAATCCCCGATCGGGCCAAGAAATCCCAGTGTGGCCAGCGCCGTAACCACCTGAGTCAACTGCTCACGACTCGCGGTCACAGGCGCAGCGGGCGCTGCGGGCGCCGCAGGCGCAGCGGGCGCAGGCGCAGGCGTGTTGTACGGCTTTGCGAGGCCGCTGAAGGAATCCCAGTAATGCCCGGGCGGCGGATCCTGGTTGGTCCTGCCACCGCTGATGCTCCCCAGTTGCTCGTCGCCCATTTCCGAACTCGTGTCCGGAACCACGACATGCACCTGGCCGGGTTTGGTGCGGTGAACCACGACTTCCACATCCGGCGAAAGATCGCGGCCAACCAGTTTGGAGATTGCCGCCTTCGGGTCTTTGTCAAAAGCCGCGCGAAATTTCCCGTCTTCGCGGTAAGCGTTTGAAAATTGCGCCGACACCATTTCGGGCGTCATCAGCGCTTTCTTTTCGTCTGTCATGATGCAGTCCTCCTGATAAATTCATGAAAAACCATGCACAAAAAATACCATACATCCGCCCGAAAAGGCAATACTGACAAAGGTTTCTGAACGGCGGCAAGCGCCGCAAAAAGCGCGGTGTGCGCGGCGCCGGAGCGTTCGTCGGAGGGCGGAGCCGGACATTCGCAACGCGCGTTTGCGTGCGCGAACATCCGTACAAAAAAGAAGCCATCCTGCGCGCGGCGGGATGGCTTCTTGAAGTGCGGGTAATCCCGCCGGCCCGTCAACCCGGGCGCTCGCCCGGGCCATGCGGCATGATGTCGCCCCACTTGTTGCGGGGAGGATAGCTGGGCACCTCAGACCAATACCCGTCACCCCAGTTGCTGTTTCCGCGTGAGGGGGCCATAAAGCCCAGCCTGGTGCCTCCGCTGACATCTTTCAGTTGCGCGTCGGACATGCCCCGCATTTCCTCCGGAACCACGACATGCACCTGGCCGGGTTTGGAGTGGTGCACCACAATTTCCACATCTTGCGGAAATTCCTGCCCAAGCAGCGTGGAAATCGTCGCTTTCGGGTCCTTGTCAAAGTCCGCGCGAAATATCTCGTTCTTGCGGTAAAGCAAAGACCACTGTGCCGCCATCATTTCAGGCGTTATCTGCACTTTCTGTTTGTTTTCCATCATGTATTCCTCCTGATAAACAGATTGAAAATCACCGGAAACAGATTACCGGAATGCGCCGGAAGAATCAACACTGACAAAGGTTTCTGAACGGGGAAAAGCGTGCGCGGCGGCGGTATTTTTGCGCGGCGGCTGCGGGCGGCGTCACGCCCGGTGAACGCCCTGCCGATGTTGCGCGAGCCATTCAAGATAACGCCCGACGCCCTGTTCAAGCGAGGTGAATTCGCCGTCGTAGCCCGCCGCCCGCAGGCGCGTCAAATCGGCTTCGGTGAAATCCTGATAAACGGACTTCAATTCGTCCGGAAACGGAATGTATTCAACTTCGCCCGCGCCGTGCCAGGCGACGACCGCGTCGGCGACCTCCCTGAAAGTGCGCGCGGCGCCGCTGCCGAGATTGAAAACGCCGCTCGGCCTGTTTTCGGCGTCCAGCCACCACAGTTTGACGCGCACCACATCGTCCACATGCGTGAAATCGCGGCGGTGCTCGCCAGCGGCGCAGGTCTCGTTGGCGCCGAAGACGCGCACCCTGCCGTCTTCGCGCAACTGGCGGTTGAAATGCCACGGCGCGCTGCACATGAAATCCTTGTGCCCCTCGCGCGGCCCATACACATTGAAATACCGGAAGCCCGCGACCGGCGAGCCGTCCCCGGCCAGCACGCGCCGCACAGTGCGGTCGAAAAGCCATTTTGAGTAGGCGTAAATCGTCATCGGCCTTTCGTTGGCCTCGTCCTCGGCGAAGACGCCGCTGTTGCCATAGACGCCCGCCGACGACGCATATTGCAGCGGAATCGCGTGGCGGCGGCAGTAGTGCAGCAGGACTTTTGAGTACTCAAAATTGTTGTGCATCATGTAGCGCCCGTCCCACTCGACGGTGGAAGTGCAGGCGCCCTCGTGAATGACCGCCTCGACGGACGGGAAGGTGTGGCCGTCTTCAAGGCGCTCGAAGAAGTCGTCCTTGTCCATGTAGTCGGCGATTTTCAGGTCGCCGAGATTGGCCACCTTGCGCCCGTTCTCAAGGTTGTCCACGGCCAGGATGTCGTCCGTGCCGCGTTCGTTCAGCGCGGCGACGACATTGCTGCCGATGAAACCCGCGGCGCCGGTGACAATCAGCATCGGCCCTGCGGCGGCGTCGCCGTTGTCGTCGCCGTTATCGCCGCCGCGCGCAGGCGGCGGTGCAGCGACAGCACATAGATTGAGATGAACAGCGCCAGCAGGCACTCCTTCAGTTCGCCGCCTTTCATGTACAGCCACTCCGGCGCGGCGTCGCCGAACGACTCGACCAGCCCGTCAAAGGGGCTTGTAACCAACACCGCAACCGACACCGGCAGACAAACCCAGGTCGGCCACAACCAGTACGGCCAGGCATCGCGGTCGTCTTCTGACAGCAGCCGGGCGAGCCGGCCTTGCGTGGTGGGGCGGCGTGCGTTTTGCTTTGTGCCCTTCTCCGATGCCGGCTGACTGGTTTGCTCCTGCGCGGCGGTGCGAGGCGCGTTTTGCTCTGCGGCCTTCTCCGATACCGGCTGATTGAGCTGCCCCTGCGCGGGCGGGCGGCGTGCGGCGCGGCGGCGGTACAGCGGCACCGCGACGCCGCCGACAAACGCGGCCAGCGTCAGCAGCGCGCGCGGCAGTTGATCAAACAGCGCATGGACATTGTGCAGGTTGGTTTCCTGCTGCGGGTTCAGTTGCCGCCAGGTTTCCGGTGTCGCCCACTGAAAAACATGCTGCCCCCAGCTCAATTCCTCGCCGGCAAAATAAACCGCGCCGAGCAGCAGCAGCAGCGCCCAGACAACAAGCCAGCGCGGCCCGCGCCCCGTCGCCAACCGCAACACGCGCACGCCGTAAACAATCGCGGCCAGCAAAAACACCACCGTCAGCCACTCAATGGCGCCGGCCTCGCCATACAACCACGCCTGCCGCCCGCCAACCCACTGCGCCGCATAAGGCGCCACAACCACCAGCAACGGCGCCCCCAGATAAACAACGGCGGGCAATTCGCGGGTTTGCGTGGAATCATTCATGGCGTTTTTTGGCGGTTCACCGGGCGGCGCGCCCGGCATTATAGCAACCTGCGGGCAGGCGGGGCGGTGGCCGTGTATGCGGCCCTGCGGGTTGGCCTGATTGCCGACCTGCCATATAATGGCGCTGACCCCAAACCACAAAGCCCAATCACCATGCCGCCCGCTGAAAAACACGAGAAAATCACTAAAAGTGGCAGAAACGGAATACGCCAACCCGCCGCCGCACACAACCCGCAACACACGCTGCCGGGACAACGGCGGGCGGCAAGGCCGCGTTTGCAATGTGGAAAAAGAATAATGGCTTCTGAACAAAGGTGAAATCCGGATGCTGAAAAGTGATTTGCTGGAATTGATAAGCCGCGGCGAAGGGGCAAAAATCGAGTTCAAAACCGATGATGTCCGCCCTGAATCCATGGCAAAAGAGATTGTCTCTTTTGCCAATATGAACGGCGGATATATTTTAATCGGCGTTGAGGATGGCACTCAAAAAATCGTTGGCGTGCGAAGGGAAAATCTTCAGGCGTGGATTATGGACACGGTGATTGGACAGCATGTACACCCCGCAATACTGCCGGATTATGAAGAGATTCCGGTAAATGGAGCAAAGGTGGCTGTTGTAAACGTTCCCGGAGGGATTGCCAAACCATATGTGCTGAGACACAACGACCGCGAAGACATCTATGTTCGTTATGGCGACACATGCCAGTTGGCGACTCGTGAGCAAACCCTCCGGCTGTTTGATGCGGGCGGACTATTGTCTGTGGAGGAGTTACCTGTCCACGGCTCCCGGCTTGACGACCTGGATGAGCGCCGCTACACGGAATATTTTCAGAAAGTTCTCGGGGAAGCGCCAATGGAGAATCAGCGGGAAATACTGGTTAACCGCAGTTTCCTTGTAGGCGACGAAAACCCTGAAAATTGCAGTATTTTTGCTCACGTCCTGTTTGCCAAACAGCCCGGACTAAGGCTTCCTCAGGCAGTGGCACGGCTTACCGTGTATCCCGGCGAAGACAAAGACTATGACACAAACTTTGACAAAATACTGGATGTGCCATTTTTGGAATTTCGCGGCGAGATATCCGGCAATGATGTCATCGAACCCGCTTTGCACGAGCGATTGCTGGACCTTGTGGAGCCGTATGTCAGTGAAGACGAACTGCCCAGGGGAACACGCATAAGAAAGTGGGACTACCCAAGGAAGGTCATCCGGGAGTTAATCGTCAACGCACTCACGCACAGGGACTGGACAAAACAAGACTATGTGCGTGTGGTGGTTTACAAAAACCGCATGGAGATAACCAGCCCCGGGGCGCTGCCCAACGGAATGACAGTCGAAAGAATCAAAAGCGGAGCGCAGGTGCTTCGCAATCCGAAACTGGTGAGAATTTTCAGCGAATACGGTTATCTGGAAGATCAAGGGCTGGGCATCCGCCGCAAGGTGATTCCCTTGATGCGCGAGCACAACAACTCAGAGCCGGAGTTTGAGGCCACCGAGGATTATTTCAAAGTCACTCTGTGGAAACAAAAACCGCAATCCCCCGCTTGATTCCCGGCCTTCGCCGCGAGGAACCAACGGCGTGAATCGTCACAATTCCCGGCCACCGCCTCTTTATAAACTGTACGCCGCCACCCACCACATAACCTCACCCCCCCTTCCCAAGCCCCTCCGCCTCCGCACAAACCTCATCCGGAGTAATCTCGCTCAAACACCGATAATGCCCATACCGGCAGGTTTTCTTCCAGCACGGGCTGCATTCAATGCCGCGCCACAGCACGCGGGAAGCGGCAATCATCGGCGGTGTGTAGGCCGGCGAGGTTGCGCCGTACATCGCCACCAGCGGGCAGCCGACGGCGGCGGCGATGTGCATCAGGCCCGAATCATTGGTCACCGCGAGCGACGCCAGCGACATCAAGTCTATCGCGTCTTCAAGGCCGGTGCGCCCGCACAAATCAACAACCGGCGACGACGCGGCCTGTGCAATCTCCCGCGATGCCTGCGTATCGCCCGCCGAGCCGAACAGCCACGCCTGCCAGCCGGCGGCGGCAAAGCGGTCGGCGACGGCGGCGAAGGAAGCCGGCGGCCATTGTTTTGACCTGCCGAAAGCGGCGCCCGGCATCATCGCCAGCACCGGCTTTTGCAAATCAAGGCCGAGACGCCGCACGCACGCACCGGCGTTGTCGGCGTCCACGCGCAACTGCGGCGCGGGCGCGTCTTCGGCGGCGTGCGGGCGCGCGCCGCGCGGTTCGGCCAGGAACAGGAAGCGGTCCACAATGCGCGGCATCGCCGCGGCGTCGAACGGGCGCATGTCGTTGATCAGGCCGTAGCGCATCTCGCCGCGAAAGCCGGTGCGCACCGGCGCCCGCGCAAACCACGGCGCCAGCGCCGCCTTCAGCGAACGCGGCAGCACGATGGCCTGCCGGTACGCGCCGCGCAAACGCCGCCCCAGCGCGCGCCGCGCCGCAAGGCCGAGTTCGCCGTGGCCGGGCGGCATCTCAATCACGCCGGACACCTCGCGCATCCGGCGCAGCAGCGCGCCGCCCCACGCCGGCGCAATCACATCAATCTCAATGCCGGGTTCGCGCCGTTTCAGCGCCTTGTAAAGACTTTGCGACAGCACCATGTCGCCGACCCAGGCCTGGGCGACCACCAGAACACGCCCCGCCATCGAAACTACCGCCTGACCGGCCAAAGCGACAACCCGATATCGCCGCCAATCCCCGGAACACACCCCGCCATCCAAGCCACCGCCTGACTACTGCTTGCGGATGTCGGCAATCAAGCCGCTGGTTGAGACGCCCTCAAGATAATCCAGCACCACCACCTCGCCGCCGCTGCGCGAGACATGCGCGTAACCGGCGATGTCGCGCGGCTCGTAATCGCCGCCCTTGACCAGCACATCCGGCGACACGCACTCAATCAGGCGCTCCGGCGTCGGCTCCGAAAACGCCACCACCCAGTCCACCGCCTCCAGCGCCGCCAGCAGCCGCATCCGCAAATGCAGCGGGTTGATGGGCCGCCCGGCGCCCTTCAGCGCCGTGACCGAAGCGTCGTCGTTGACCGCGACCAGCAGTTTGTCGCCGAGTCGCGCCGCCTCGCTCAGGCACGCGACATGCCCGGCGTGCAGCAAATCAAAACAGCCGTTGGTCATGACGATGCGCTGCCCGGCGCGGCGCGCATCGGCGACCCGCGCCGCCAGTTCGTCGCGCGTGCAGACCGCGCCGGACGCGGCGCGCCCGAAGACGCCGTTCAGTTCGTCGCGGCTGACCGTCGCGGTGCCGGACTTCTCGACGACCAGGCTGGCGGCCCGGTTGGCAAGCCGCGTCGCCTCCACCAGCGGCAGGCCGAGCGCGCTCGCCGTCGCCAGCACCGAAATCGCGGTGTCGCCGGCGCCGGTCACATCGTACACCTCGTGCGCCTGCGTCGGCAGGTGGTGCACCACCTCGGCGCTTTCCACCAGCGACATGCCGTGCTCGCCGCGCGTCACCAGCAGCGCGCCAAGGCCGAGCCGGGTTTTCAGCGCAAGCCCTTTCTCGGCAATCTCGTCGTCGCTGCGGCACGGCCCGACAACCGCCTCGAACTCGGGAAAATTGGGGGTCAGCACGGTGGCGTCGGCGTAGCGCGAGAAGTCGTGCCCCTTCGGGTCCACAAACACCGGTTTGCCGGCGTCGCGCGCCAGCCGAATCAGGCGCTGGACATTGCGAAGACAACCCTTCGCGTAGTCGGAGAAAACAACGGCGTCGGCGCCGCTCAGTTGCGCGCTCAGCAGTGTCTCAATCTGCGACAGCGCCGCGCCCTTGAAGCCGTCCTCGAAATCAAGCCGAATCAACTGCTGGCCGCGGCTGACAACGCGCAGTTTGACGATGGTCGTGCCGCCGCGCACGGCGGCGAAGTGGGCGCCGACGCCGCGCTCGCCGAGCAGGCGTTCCAGCACGCCGGCGTCGGCGTCGTCGCCGGTCAGGCCGATCAGCGCCACGCTCGCGCCGAGGGCGCGGACATTGACGGCGACATTGGCCGCGCCGCCCGGACGCTCCTCAAACTGCTCGACATGGACGGCCTGCACCGGCGCCTCCGGCGAAATGCGCCGCGTCGCGCCGTGAAAGTAGCGGTCTATCATCACATCGCCGACCACCAGCAGCCGCGCGCCGCTGAAGTCGGGCGCGCCGCCCGCGGGCGTCACGCCGCCGGACGAAAGACCGTCAGACAAAATCCAGCCACTCCGGGTGCGAGTTGTCGCGTCCGTGCACGACATCGAAAAACAGCGACTGCAAACGCTCGGTAACCGGCCCGCGCCCGCCGCCGCCGATGACGCGCCCGTCGAGTTCGCGCACCGGCGTCACCTCGGCGGCGGTGCCGGTCATGAAACACTCGTCGGCGATATACACCTCGTCGCGCGTAATCCGCCGCTCGACCACTTCCAGCCCCTCGTCCTTCGCCAGTTGCAGCACCGTGCGCCGGGTGATGCCGTTGAGCGTCGCGTTCAGGTCGGGCGTGTGAATGACGCCGTCGGCGACGATGAAGACATTCTCGCCGCTGCCCTCGGCGACATAGCCGTCGGTGTCGAGCATCAGCGCCTCGTCGCAGCCGGCGGCCAGCGCCTCTTGCAGCGCCAGCATCGAGTTGATGTAATGCCCGTTGGCCTTGGCCTTGCACATCGCGGTGTTGACATGGTAGCGCGCGAACGACGAGGTCTTGACGCGAATGCCGCGCTGAATGTTCTCCTCGCCCAGATAAGTGCCCCACTGCCACACGGCGACAATGCAATGCACCTTCAGGTTGTCGGCGCGCAAGCCCATGCCCTCGGCGCCGTAGAAAACCATCGGCCTCAAATAGGCGCTGTCCAGACCGTTCTTTTTAACGGCCTCGCGCTGCGCGGCGTTCAGTTCGTCCGGCGTAAACGGCATGCGGATGCCGACGATGGCGGCGGAATCAAACAGCCGCCGGGTGTGATCCTTAAGCCGGAAGATGGCGGTGCCGTTGTCCGTACGGTAGGCGCGAACCCCCTCGAACACGCCGGTGCCGTAGTGCAGCGTGTGCGTCAGCACATGGACTTTCGCCTCGCGCCAGGGCACGAATTCGCCGTCGAACCAGATCCAGCCGTCGCGTTCGTCCATTAGAGAGACTCCTTTGCGTTGCGGTGTGCCAAAGTGCGCCGGATTGCCGCAGAAATCCGGCGGGGCTTGACTTGCCGGCACTTATCAAGAATAATTCTCATTCCCATTATTATTTGTGCCGATGACAAGCCGACAACCCCTACATCATACAGCATTGGCCGCATTTGCGCTGTACTGCCTGCTTGCGGGCGCCCCTGCCGCCGCCGAAGTGAATATCTACTCGGCGCGCCAGGAAAGCCTGATCAAGCCGCTGCTCGACCGCTTCAGCGCGCGGCACGGTGTCAAGGTGCGCCTCGTCACCGGCAAGGCCGACGCGCTGCTCGCGCGCCTCAAACTTGAAGGACAGGACAGCCCCGCCGACCTGCTGATTACCACCGACGCCGGACGCCTGTACCGCGCAAAGCAGGCCGGCCTGCTGCAACCGGTCCAGTCCGAAACGCTGGCCGCGAACATTCCGCCGCGCTACCGCGACCCGGAAAACCACTGGTTCGGATTGTCGCTGCGCGCGCGCACGATACTGGCGGTCGCGGGCAAGGCCAACACGGCGGCGCTCGCGCGCTACGAATCGCTGGCCGACCCGGTCTGGCGCGGGCGCATCTGCATCCGCTCGTCCGACAACATCTACAACCAGTCGCTGGTCGCCTCGATGATACACGCCAACGGCGACGCGGCGACGCTGGCGTGGGCCAAAGGGCTGGTGGCCAATTTCGCGCGCCCGCCCGCCGGCGGCGACCGCGACCAGATTCTGGCGGCGGCGGGCGGGCTGTGCGACATCGCCGTCGCCAACACCTACTACCTGGCGATGATGCTGCAAGGCAACAACCCGGCGCAGCGCGAAGCGGCGAAGAAAATGCGCGTCGTGTGGCCGAACCAGCGCGACCGCGGCGTGCACATCAACATCAGCGGCGCCGGTGTGACGCGCGCGGCGAAACACCGCGGCGAGGCCGTCGCGCTGCTGGAATACCTGGCCGGCGCCGACGCGCAGCGCTGGTACGGCGAGGCCAACAACGAATACCCGGTGCTGGCCGGTGTCGCGCCCGGCGCCGCGCTGCAATCGTGGGGCGAGTTCAAGGCCGACGACATCAACCTTGAACTGCTCGGGCGGCTGAACCGCGACGCGGTTGAATTGACCAACCGCGCCGGCTGGCGGTAGCGGGCGGCAGCGATGGCCGCCGTTGCGACATTGCGGCGCGCCGCCGGCGGCGGCTTCAGCGCGTTGCAGTTCGGCGCGCGCGCCGCCTCGGTGCTGATTCTGCTGCCGGTCGCGGCGCTGGCCGTCTGCGTGTTCCTGCCGAGCGGCGGCGTGTGGCCGCATCTGCTGGAAACAACGCTCGG
This sequence comes from Gammaproteobacteria bacterium, assembly GCA_028817225.1. Classification (NCBI taxonomy): domain Bacteria; kingdom Pseudomonadati; phylum Pseudomonadota; class Gammaproteobacteria; species Gammaproteobacteria bacterium. The sequence continues at coordinate 19,220 of JAPPQC010000024.1, forward strand.
CCTCTACCTGAAAGACTCGGCGCTGCTGGCCGCGGGCGTCGTGCTCGGCGCGTCGGTCATCGGCGGCGGCGGCGCCTGGCTTTGCACCGTCTGCGACTTTCCGGGGCGGCGCTTCTTTGAATGGGCGCTGATTCTGCCGCTGGCCTTCCCGGCCTACATCATCGCCTACACCTATACCGGCATGCTTGATTACGGCGGCTGGCTGCACCAGCGCGTCGGCTTGCAGGCGCTGCCGTCCATCCGCTCGATGGGCGGCGGCATCGCGGTGCTGAGCCTGGTGCTCTACCCGTACCTCTACCTGCTGGTGCGCGCGACGCTGCTGCAACAATCCGCCAATCTGGTCGAGGCGGCGCGCACATTGGGGCTTGGCCCGTGGCAAACCTTCACGCGGCTGATGCTGCCGGTGGCGCGCCCGGCGATTGCGGCGGGCGCGGCGATTGTGGCGATGGAAACGCTGTCGGACTACGCCACCGTCAAGCACTTCGGCATACAGACTTTCAGCGTCGGCGTGCTCCGCACCTGGTTCGGCCTCGACAGCCTCGTCGGCGCGGCGCAGTTATCCACGCTGCTGCTGTTCTTCACCGTCGGCCTGGTCGCGTGCGAACGGCTGGCGCGGCGGCGCGCCGGTTATTACAACGCCGGCCAGCGCGAGACGCTCGGCGCGGTTTATCCGCTGCGCGGCGCGCGCGCGTGGGCCGCCGCCGGCGCCTGCGCGCTGCCGGTGACGCTCGGCTTCGCGCTGCCTGCGGCGCAACTGGCGGCGTGGGCGTGGCCCGCGCGCGCCGCGGTTTTCAGCGACGATTACCGCGAACTGATCGCCAACACGCTGCTGCTCGGCGGCGGCGCCGCGCTGGCGACCGCCGCCGCCGCCGTGCTGCTGGCCTACGCGCGGCGGCAGCGCCCGCACGACCGCCTCGGCTGGCTGCACCGGGCGGCGACTTTCGGCTACGCGGTGCCGGGCGTCGTCGTCGCCGTCGGCGTGATGCTGGTGTGCACGACATTTGAGAAAGCCGCCGCCGGCGGCGCGGCGCTGGCGGGCATCGCGTCGCCGGGGCTGTTTCTGAGCGGCACGCTGTTCATCCTGTATTTCGCCTACACGACGCGCTTTCTGACGCTCGGCTTCAACAGCGTCGAGAACTCGCTGCTGAAGGTGTCGCGCAACATGGACTGCGCGGCGGCGACGCTGCGCGCGTCCGCCTTTGAGACGCTGCGCGCAATCCACCTGCCGATGATACGCACCGGCCTGCTGACGGCGATGCTGCTGGTGTTTGTGGATGTCATCAAGGAACTGCCGGCGACGCTGGTGCTGCGCCCGTTCGACTTCAACACGCTCGCGGTGCGCGCCTACGAGATGGCGTCGAACGAACAACTGCCGGCCATCGCGCTGCCGTCGCTGACGATCGTCGCGGCGGGCCTGCTGCCGCTGACGGTGCTGGCGCGGCGCATCACGCGCCGCCCGGCGCGCACGCTGATGCGGCGATGACGGCGCCGCTGTCCATCGAGGGCGTCAGCGCCGACATCGGCGACACCGGGCCGAGGCGCGTCGTCGAGCGCGTCTCGCTGCGCCTCGACGCCGGCCAGATCGGCTGCCTGCTGGGGCCGAGCGGCGGCGGCAAGACAACGCTGCTGCGCTGTGTCGCCGGTTTCCACCGCATCAGCGAGGGCGTCATCCGCCTCGGCGGCGCCGTCATTGAAAGCGCCGCGCAACATGTCGCGCCGGAGCGCCGGCAAATCGGCATGATGTTCCAGGACTACGCGCTGTTCCCGCACCTGACGGCGGAGCAGAACATCGCTTTCGGCGTGCGCAAACTGCCCGCCGCGGGCCGCCGCGAGCGCGTCGGACAACTGCTTGAACTGACGGCGATGACGGAATGCGCGCGGCGCTACCCGCACGAACTGTCGGGCGGCCAGCAGCAGCGCATCGCCCTTGCGCGCGCGCTGGCGCCGCGCCCGGGGCTGCTGCTGCTGGACGAACCCTTCTCCAATCTCGACGCCGAACTCAAACTGCAACTGGCCGGGGAGATACGCGACATCCTGCGCCGCGAAAACATCACCGCGCTTTTCATCACGCACGACCAGAGCGAGGCGCTGGCGATGCCGGACATGCTCGGCGTCATGCGCGGCGGGCGCATGCTGCAATGGGACACCGCCTACAATATCTATCACCGCCCGGTGTCGCGCGAGACCGCGACCTTCGTCGGCATGGGCGCGATGCTCAAGGGCGCCGTCAGCCGCGGGCGCGGCATTGACACCGCGCTCGGGCGCCTCGAGCCGCCGCCGGCGGGCGGCCTGCCGGCGGCGGGCGCCGTGCTCGCGGGCCTTGAAGACGGCGCCCGCGTCAGCGTGCTGATCCGCCCCGACGACATCGTCCACGACGACGCCAGCGGCCTGCGCGCGGTGATAGAGAAAAAGCAGTTCCGCGGCGCCGAATTTCTCTATCATCTGCGGCTTGAAAGCGGCGAAACCGTCCATTGTTTCGCCCCCAGTCACCACGACCACCAGCTCGGCGAGGCCATCGGCATCCGCCTCGACATCGAGCACCTCGTCGTCTTTCGCTGAACAACATCAGCGCAGGCTGCGCGTCGCCCACGCCGGCGTCACCGACGCCGCGACAAACGGCGTCGCCACCGCCAGGTTGGCGAAGTTCAGCACCTCGCCGAAGCCGCGCGCGAACGCTGACATGCGCTTGATGTTGCCCATCGAGTCGTACCAGTAGCCGCTGTTCAGGAAGTCGTGCGGCCCGGCGTACGCCTCGTGCACCAGGTCAAGCCACGAACCCGGCTCGTAGGCGTGGCCGAAGAACGCGCCCGGCCCGCCCTGGACGCCGCCGAACGGGCTGGGCACCTGTTCGGCCAGCCACGAGACGATGCGCCCGCCGGCCAGTTTGAAGCCGTCGCCGAAAAAGCCGGCGCTCTTGCCCGCCGCGTTTCGCGGGTCGAGTTTTGACTGCGCGATCATCCTCTCGCGCATGCCCATCGCCGCCGCCGACAACGCGGCGGCGCGGAAACTCGCCTTGAAGCCGTCGGCGAACTTGCCGCCGTGCAGCACTTCCGACGCGCCGCCGGCGAGGCTGTCGGCAAAAACGCGCGCCGCCGAGTAGTTGCCCGGCGAGAACCAGGCGTTGACGCCGCCCGACAGCGAACCGCCGAGCGCGCCGCGCAGGCCGTTGCCGAGCAGGCCGTTGAAGTCGCCGTTCAGCGCCGACGACGACGCGCTGAAGGTGGCGCCGCCGACCGCCCCCTGCAGCAGGCGGGCGTTGGTCAGCGCCCACGCCGGCGCCTTGGCGGTGGCGGCGGCTGCGGTGGCGCCCCATTTGCCGAGGTATTTGGCGTAGGCCCACGAGCCGGCGACATAACTGACCACGGCGGCCACCGCGAAGCGGAAGATGCGCTTCTTGAACAAACTGCGGATTCCGCGAAACAACGACTTGAAGGCCTTCTTGAAGAAGAAGCCGCTGGGGTCGGTGTATTTCATCGGGTTGTTCATCACATAACTGTAACGGTTGTGGCTTTGCGTGCGGTCGGGCGCCTGCACATGCGGGTCGGGGCTTAAGAAGCGCCCGATGGCGGGGTCGTAAACGCGCCCCTTCATGTCAATCAGGCCGAACGCATCAAGGTGCTCGTGGCCGGTGTAGCCGCGCCGCGTCCACGCCGACGGCGTGTCGCCGACGCCGGTTCCCGGGTGCGCGCGGCGCTCGCCGAACGGCGTGTAACTGAAGGTCTCGACGATGCGCCCGCTGTGGTCGCTGACCGCGTCGGGAGACCCCAGCACATCCCAGTGGAAGTAGCGGAAGTCGCCGGTTTGCGGGCCGCCGCCGCCTTCAATGGACTTGATGGCGACCAGCCGGTTCTCGGCGTGGATGTAATGCCGGTGCTGCACGACGCCGTCGCGGATGAATTTCTCGTAGAGATTGCCGACATGGATAGTCTGCCCTCCCGCCGAATCCGTCTGCCTGATCTTGCGGCGGTCGGCGTCGTAGTACATCCGCAGCACGCGCCCGTCGGACTTGCGCGTGATGGACGACGGCTTGTTGTACCCATTCCAGGCGGCGGTGAAGTCCGGGCTGTCCACCATACGCCCGCTGCTGTCGTAGCGGTAGCGCCCGCGCGGCGTGCTGCTGACGGCGTGCGGCGTGCGGCCCTGGTCGCCGTAGGTGTAATCACCGACGCCGGACTTCGAGACCAGGTTGCCGGTTTCATCGTAGGTGTAGAGCGCAATCCGGTTGTAGTCGTCACCGAGACCGGCGCCGGTCACCATGGACGACACCAGGCGGTCGAGTTCGTCGTAGGCGAACGACTCCTCGATGCCGCGCACGCGGTCGGTGCGATTGGCCAGATTGCCGAGCGCGTCGTAGGTGTAGGCGTGGCGCCGCACATCCCGGCCCGATGGCGTTGTCGTCACGCTTTCAAGCAGGCGCCCGGTGGCCGGATGGTAGCGGTTCTCGCCGTGCAGTCCGTTGCCGTACACCTCGGACAAAACCCGCCCCGCCGCATCGCGCGACACCGCGCGCCAGTGATGAACCTGCGCGCCGGCGGCGTCGTTGATGGCTCGGTAATGGCCGCCCAACTTGCCGTAGTGTTCGCCGCGCTGCTGCTGCGCGACGATGTTTGCACGCGCCTTGTCGAGTTCGTCGAGGTCGGAGTGCATCGCGCGCAGGTCCTCGGCGACGAGCACCCAGCGCGCGACGGTCTTCCAATCATCGCCGATTTCATCGCGCACCAGCGTTTCCAGTTCTTCGGCTTTTTCGCTGACTTCGTCGCGTTTGTCTCTTGCTTGTTGCCACAGGGTTTGTGCCCGGCTCTCGTAGTACACACGATCCCAGTTCGCCACCAACTGATATTGATATGAGGTGCCGCAAGTCCATTCGCCGGACGATGACCCGCCGGTATCCCAACTGTTGACATGCAGCCCGATTGGCTGAAAACCGCCCGGCACAAATTGGCAGGAATGCACAGGCGCAAAACCCATCCGGTACTGCGGTTCGTTCATGGCCAGCCGGTGCATCGCCCAGCCATCCTTATTGAGTTTCGCAATCTCCTCGCGCAGTTTGGCGATTTTGCGGGCGAGGCCGTCGGCGATGGAGCCGAGGCGCTGCGCCAGTTCCTCGGCCTTGTCGCCCGACCACGGCAAGTCCTCGGGAGCCTCGAGATACGACTCCGCCGTTTGCCGGTAAAGGGCGATGCGGCCCTCGTACTCGCGCACCTTGCCCCGGTAGAACGCAATCCGTTCGGCGGCCCTGGCCTGCGTTTGCAGCGCCTCGCGCTGCGCGCGCGTCAGCGCGGCGGCATTGAAGTCGGGTATCTGCGCGCGCGGGCTTTTCAGCGACAGCAAGCGCCCCTGCGCGTCGTAGGCGTGCTCGACGACAAAGCCGCCGGGCCGCGTGACGCGCGCGGCGCGCCCGTGGCGGTCGTAGTCGGTGCGGATGACATACCCGCGCAAGTCGTTGACCTCGGCCAGGCGCCCGAGATTGTCGTAGCGGTACTGCTCGATGTGCCCGTCAAGGCTTTTCTTCTTCGCCAGTTTGCCGACGCCGTTGTCGGCGCTGTCGTAAGTCCATGCGTTGTGCCTGCCGGCGGCCAGATAATGGTGTTCAACCCGGCGGCCCAATTTGTCGTACACCAGCGTCGTCTCGTTGCCGGGCGCGTCATCCCAGACGACATTGCCGAAAGCATCGTAGGCGTAACTTTTCCAGCCGGCATCGGGGTCTTCCAGCCTGATTTTCTCGCCACGCCGGTTGTATTGCATCGTCGTCTCGTTGCCGTGCGCGTCGCGCACCGCAATCAGCCGCCCCGCCGCGTCGTAGGTGTTCTCGACAACGGCGCCCTCCGGCTCGGCGATGCGGACGGTGCGCCCGAGCGCGTCCTTGACAATGGTCTTGTCCATGCCGCGCGCGTTGGTGTAGTCCACCGCCAGCCCGCGGTACTCTACGCCCGACACGGCAACGCCGTCTTCAAGCGGCGTTTCCGTCGAGACGACGCGGTCGAGCACATCGTACTGGCGGCGCGTCCAGTGCGCCTCGTCGCCGCTGAAATACGGCAGACTCTCGGCAATCACGCGGCCAAAGCGGTCGTGGACGAAGTCGCGCAACACGGGGCGCCCGCCGTCGCCGATGCCCGCTTCGCGGATTTTTCGCCGAAAGCGGTCGTGCCAGGTGATGCGCGGCGTCTCGCCGTCGGTCTCCCCGGTCACAGCGTACACCGCGCCCGCCGGCGCGCCGCCCCACTGCCGGCCATTGGTGCAGTTGCGTGCGCGATGCGAACAGTTCCACAGATGGCGGCGTCTCGTCTCGACTCCGTCGGGGCGGCTCTCGCCGGTCTGGCGCCCCCACAGATTGTAGTGCTTGACCGTCGCCAGGCCGTTGGCGTCGGTCACCGAAAGCAACTGGCCGAAACGCGCGCCGAACCATGAACTGACGGTATGCCCCATCGGGTTCACCGTCTTGACCGGAAAACGCCCGTCGTCGTTGTAGGTGGTCAGTGTCTCGCGCTCCACGGTTTGCCAGCGGTGCAGCACGCCCCCCGGCAGATATGACTGTCCCCGCTCGACCTTGGCGATGCGGTTGCCGAAGTTGTCGTAACGGTACAGATATTCGCGCTTCCGCGCGCCGGAGCCGAGGACTTCACGGGTGACGGCGCCCGTTTCCGGGTCGCGATCAAACTCGCGTTCCTCAAGCGAAACATCCGCCTGGCCGTCGGCCTCGTTCATCACCGCGACATGCCGCAGTTGCCCGGGCAGCCATTTGTCCTCGTCATTGTCGTAGCGCTTGCGGGTGGTCGTCGTGAAAACCCGCCCGTCGCCGCTGACTTCCTCCCGCATCAGCGTGACATTGCCGAACTCGTCGTACTCAAAGTCGCTTTCAGTCTGCGAGATTTCCTCAAGGCCGAGATCATGGCGCGCCTCCTCGCCGCTTGTCCGGCGCACGAAGATTGAGGCGCCGTGGTTCAGCTCAACGCGGTCGTAGCCGTTTTGCAGCGACGACAGCACATCGCCGTTGTCGTCCCAGGCGCCGCCGTCGTGCAGTTTGGAGACCACCGACGCCACCTGCCCGGTGTACGGAAAGTCCTGCAGAAAGCGCGTGCGCGTGATGATGCCGCGCGCGGTGTCCACCTCGTCGCGCCGACCGAAGCCGAGAAAGCCGTGGCCGCCGAGATGGATTTTCGCGTTGCCGTAGCGGTAGAGCGTGCGGTTGTTCAACTCGCCGTGTTCGTCCTCGGTCAGCACGCGGCGCACGACGCGCACCGGCGGGTATGCAAAGACATTTGGCCAGGCGCTTTGCCGGTCGGCGCGGTGAACGCCGGGGTCGGCGGGATGGCCGTAGGCGATGTCGGTGCGCACGCCGAAACCGTCGGTCACCCGCACGATTGCGTGCCCCGGAGTCCATCCCCTGGTGTCGGTGTGCCCGCCGTGGCGGTCGCTCCAGTAGATGTCGCTCGCGCCGTCGCCGTTGAAGTCAACGAATTGCAGATGGGTCGGCGACAGGCCGGTGAAGCGCACCGTGATTTGCGCGCAGCTCTGTCTTTCGTCAATAATGCAGATGGAGCCGTTGGCGCCGTTTTTCTCGAACAGATCGCTTTTGCCGTCGCCGTTGAAATCGGCGACCTGCACGCCGGCGAGTTTGTCGGCGCCGTACGACGGGCTGAAAATCCCGCGGTGGCGGGCGCTTCGCGTGTGGTAAGTGCCGTCGCCTTTGGACAGGTGAACCACATCGGTTTCCAGCGCCTTGCCGCCCGAACGCAGGCCGTTGTAATACACATCGGCGAGGCCGTCGCCGTTGAAGTCGGCGAAGCGGTAGCGGTGGACAAAGGTGTCGTTGGAGCCGAAGCGGTCGGCGCTGCCGACGCCGTTGACGCGCCGATAGACGCCCGGGCGCACGGTCAGGTGCAGGTCGTCCATGCCCTCCTGCAGGTAGTAGATGTCGCTGCGCCCGTCGCCGTTGAAGTCGGCGATGTGCAGGCGCTGCACATCCACGCGCGCATTGTTCTCGCCGCGGCGCACGACGGCGCCGATGCCGGCGACCTTGCGGAAAGTGCCGGCGCCGGTGGACAGAAAAATGCCGTCGCCGCGCATGCCCATGTCGCGCTTGCCCATGCGGTAGATGTCGCTGCGCCCGTCGCCGTTGAAGTCGCCGAACTTCAGGCACGCGATGTCGAGGCAGCGGCCAATGTCGGGCCGCGAGCCGGCGCCCGTCGCGATGCCGCTGACGCGCTCGAACGAAACCCGCCCGCCGTTCACGCGCGACAGGTAAATCACATCCATGTCGTGGCGGTAGCGCAACTGGTACACATCGGTGAGGCCGTCGCCGTCGAAGTCGGCGAAGTGAAACTGGCCGGCGCCGGCGCTGCCGGACAATTCGGTCGCGGCGCCGTCCACCGCGTCAAAACGCCCGTTGCCGAGGTTCAGGTACAGCCGGTCGGTGACGCGCCCGCTGTTGCCGCGAACTTCGTAGATGTCGTTCAGGCCGTCGCCGTTGAAGTCGCCGAAACCGAGCCGGAAGTCGTCGCTGTGGCGAAACAGGCTCAGCACCGCCGACGCGCTGGTCTTGACCGTCCAGTCGGCGGCGGCGTCCGCCGCCTGCCCGTGCCAGTCAAACCGCGTCGGCGGCAGGCATTCATTGCGGATGCACTCGGTGATCGAGGCCAGCCGCGACGGGTACAGCGAAGGCAACGCCGCCGCGCCCGCCGGGCGCGGCGCGTAGGCCAGGTCGTAACGCCGCACCATCTTCCAGCTCGTCCAGGTACTGATGGAAGTCAGGCGGTGGCGGTGCGCCGTCTCCGCGCCCGCGGTGAAACGCCGCCCGGCATCGTCGCGCTGCCCGTACTGAAACACCACCCGGCTTTTGCCGTTGCCGTAATCCACCCGCGCAACGCGATGGCCCCGCTCGCCGTCCTTGTGGTAGCGAATCAGTATCTCGTTGCCGAAGCGGTCGCTGATGCGGTCGAGCAGCCAGACCCTGACCGCGCGCGCGCCGTTGTCTTCGGGGGCGTGCAGGCGCGAGGCTTCGCTGCGCCCGTAGTCCATCACCACGCCGTCGCGCCGCCACACCTTGAACTTGCGCGGCCCGAGCGAACGCCCGTTGCCGCCGGTTCCAATCCGGCCGTATGAACGAACGCGCGAGAAACTCTCGATGCGGGTGCGGTATTCGCCGGCGTCGCCGCCGTAATCGCCGGAGACGACGGCAAGGCGCTGCCCGTCCAGGCAGAAGCGGTCGCGGTCGTCCATCACCACCTGCAGCGGCCCGTCGTAGTCGCCGTCCTGCGCGAGGTCGCGCGCACAGCGGCTCACAACCGACAGCCCTTCCAGCATCCAGCCGAGGCCGGCGATGCCGTTGCCGGCCTGGCTGTTGTACGCCAGCGCCAGTTGCGGCTCGAAACCGCGCGCGGCGGGCGGCACCTGAATGGCGACGCGCCAGGTCGCGGCGCCCTGGCCGCCGACCTCAAAGTCGCCCTGTATCGCGCCGACCGCGTCGGCGGCGGCGCCCTGCGACAGCGCGATCAGGCCGCCGACGGCCAGCGCGCGCCATGAGATAAGTTGTGTCCAATGCTGTTTCATTGTTCCTCCCCGGAAATGTCGTTGTCGCGCAAACGCCTGCCGGCGTCTTCCAGCGCCTGGTGAATGTCTTCCAGATGGAGGGGAACGCGGTCGAGAAACTTCGCCGGCAAACCCGCGTCGAGAATCAACTCGTCGCCGCGGTGCACCAGCACATCCGCTTCCCGAATCCAGCGCCGCGGCAAAGCCTCCGCATCGCCGCCGATGGAATCGTTGTCCGCGCCGCCATCGCCGCCCGGCGCACCGACGGACTCCCGGCGCGCAAGCGGCGCGGGGCCGTCTGCGGCGGTGTCCGCCGTGTTCGCCGTGTCCGCGCTGTCCGCGGCCCGTTCAGCGGCTGCGCGCGCCTGCGTTGCGGATGGCGCCACCGGCCCGGTTTCGTATCCGTAAAGCCAGATACCAAAACCGGCCAGCAGCAGCGCCGCCCAGAAAACAGGCTCGCGGCAGCAGCCGACGATGACAGGTTTCCAACGATTCATCATGCCTCCCTGGTTCGGAAGGCAATCTAAAAGCGTTCATAAGAGAGCGGTTCAGCCAATGGGCTGAACGGTGGCATTTACCGGTATGAATGACAGAAACGGCGTCCCCCCGTCGGACGAACGGTCAATTCGGCGAAGTATTGCCGCTTCCGGCGATGCGGGCGCGCCGGCAGCGTACACAAAAAAGGCCGCCCGAAGGCGGCCTTTATGGTGCCGGCAATGCGGCGCAGTCAGCGCTTGCGACGCTCATTGCGGCGATCTTCAAGACGCTCCATAATCAGCGCAATAATCACCGGAGTGATGAATGCTACAGCAACCACCAAAGAAAGGATTAACGGAGTGGTCATTTCCGGGTGGTGGGTCGGCGGCTGTTATGTCGGTCAACCAGGGCAGCGACAATCCCCGTGACGGTGAATATCACGCCAACCACCAGAACAACAATTAGCGGAGTGGTCATTTCCATGCTGTCGGGTTAGCGGTCGCGGCGCTGGGCAATCAGGCCGGCGACAATCACGGTGATGAGTACCGCGGCGAACACCAAAACAACGATTAGTGGCGTGGTCATTTCCATGCTGCCGGGTTAGCGGTTGCGGCGCTGGGCAATCAGGGTAGCAACAACCACGGTGATGAGTACCGCGGCAAGTACCAAAACAACGATTAACGGAGTGGTCATTATTTATCACCCATGCACATGCCATCCTTAACGTCTGCGGAATTGGTCAATCAAGGCGATAATCCCCGGGATGCTGGCTATCGCGGCGACCACCAAAACAACGATTAGCGGAGTAGTCATTCTTCCTTTTCCTCCTTTACTTTGATGCCGTTGACAAGAATTACTGCGGTCCCAACAGAGGCCATGATAACTGCCACAGCAGTTTCCGGCGTGGTAAAACCCTGGATAATGCCGGCGGCGACGACAACCACGCCACACTGCCGCCCGCTGGCCATCAACTCTTTCAGGTCAATGTACTTCATGCCCCCAGCATAACACAAAAAACGCAGCCGTTCGTCGGAAAGTCTTGTCCTGTATGGCTTTCCGGCGCCATCAAACGCTCTCAAATGCCGTTCGTCGGGCGGAAATTCTGCTATAATCAAGGCGGTTTCAATGCATCTTGCAAGGAGGTTTATCATGATTCCGAAAGTCAACAGAATAAACCGTTCGCGGCCCGTTGAGCGGGGCCTGCATGAACTGTACGCCGACGACCCCGAGCGCGCCGACCGGCTGGTGTTCGGCAGGCGCTGCAATGCTTCCCGACGCGGCTTTCTGAAAGGGGCCGGGCTGGCCGGCATGGCCGCGGCGCTGGGTTTGCCGGTGGTGTTTTCCGGCAGAATGCCCGCCGGGCTGATACCGGCGGCGCTCGCCGATTCCACCGCCGACTTCAACTGGGCCGCCTACGGCAAAAAGGGCCTTCGCATTCTGAACGACCGCCCAATCAATGCGGAAACGCCGCCGCATCTTCTCGACGATTCGGTGACACCCGCCAAATACATGTTTGTTCGCAACAACGGCATCGTGCCGCCGCGCGGGGAACTCGACCCCGGCGAGTGGACGCTGACGATAGACGGCGAGTCCATCGAGCGCCCGCGCACGCTGACCATCGCGCAACTGAAAAAGGAATTCAGGCACCACACCTATCAGTTGCAGATTGAGTGCGGCGGCAACGGCAGGGCCGAATACGACCCGCCGGCGCGCGGCAACCAGTGGACCACCGGCGCCGTCGGCTGCGCCAACTGGACCGGCGTGCGCCTGCGCGATGTGCTGGAGTCTGCGGGCGTGCGCCGCGGCGCGGTGTACACCGCCAACTTCGGCAAGGACAAACACCTGAGCGGCGACCCGAACAAGCGCCCCATTTCGCGCGGCGTTCCGCTGGCCAAGGCGATGGAGGACGAGTCGCTGATTGCGTGGGCGATGAACGGCGAGGACATCAACATCCTGAACGGCTATCCGCTGCGCGTGATCACCGCGGGGTGGCCCGGTTCAACCTGCGGCAAATGGCTGACCGGCATCGCGCTGCGCGACCGCGTGCACGACGGCGCCAAGATGACGGGCAAGGCATACAAGGTGCCGAAGAACCCGGTGGCGCCGGGAACCAAAGTGGATGACAGCGACATGATGATCATCGAGAGCATGCCGGTGAAGTCGCTGATTACGCGGCCCCGCACCGCGATGGAACATGCGGCGGGCAGCGCGCTGGAGGTCGGCGGCCATGCGTGGGCCGGCGACTTGAGCGTGCGCGCGGTTCATGTGTCGGTTGATTTCGGCGCGACCTGGCGGGAAGCGCGGCTGTCCAAACCCAAAAACCGCCTCGCGTGGCAGGACTGGTCCGCCAGCGTGCGCTTTCCGAAGACCGGGTATTACGAGGTGTGGGCGCGCGCAACCGACGAACGCGGCGCCGCGCAGCCGATGCTGGTGCCCGGCTGGAATCCGAAGGGCTACCTGAACAACCGGTGCCACCGGATCGCCGTCCATGTAGTTTGATTGTGCGGGCGCGGCGGCGCGCCGGTTTTGCGGTGTCGCCGGGCGCGGCGCTGCCGTCCATGCGTTTGAGCGGGCGGCTGCGCGTTGTTCGTTTTGCGGTGGCGCCGCCGATGTGTTCAGTCGTGCGGCGTGCCTGGCGGTTGGGCGCCGTTGTTTTTGCGTTGTTTGCGGGCGCGGTGTTCGCCGGTGATGCGGGCGCGCCGGACGCCGGCGGTTACGACCCCGGCAGCGGGTTTTTCATGGCGCCCGGCTACCAAGCGGCCATCGCGCATTGCACGGCCTGCCATTCGGCGCAACTGGTGATTCAGCAGGGCCAGCCGCGCGGCGGCTGGATGGAGTTGATTGAGTGGATGCAGTCGGAACACGGCCTGTGGCAGATTCCGCAGCCGCAACTGAACGAGTTGCTGGATTACCTGTCCGCACACTACGGCCCGGGCCGCCCTCATTTCGGGCGCAACGAGTAACAACGGGCAGTACTTCGGCGGGTTGGTAGCGGGGGGAGGATTTGAACCTCCGACCTTCGGGTTATGAGCCCGACGAGCTGCCAGACTGCTCCACCCCGCACCCGTTGTTATTCTACCGGATTATACCGCAAAGCGGGCGGATTTTCAGGCGGTGAAATACCGCAGCAGCCAGTAAAGACCCCAGGCCGTCAGCGCGACGCCGGCGCCGACGCGCACCGCAGTGCCCGGCGGCACGACCTTTTCCATCAGCACGAAGACCGCGAGCAGCGCCATCCACAGCACATTCATCACGCCGACCGCGAACATCACCAGCATCAGCGCCCAGCAGCAGCCGAGGCAGAACAAACCGTTGCGCGCGCCCATGCCGACGGCGCCCGCGGCGCCGTCCTTCCAGCACGACAGCAGAAAGCCGAGCGGCGAACGGCAGTAATCAAGGCAGGCGGTTTTCAGCGGCGTCCACTGATAAACGCCCGCGACCAGCAGCACAAGGCCGCCGAACAGCAGGCCGCCGCCCTCCATCATCCGGTTCAGCACATTGGCGACATGCAGCGGCCACTGCACCAGCGCGGCCAGCGCGCTGAACGCAACCCACACCAGCAGGTAGCCGAACACAAACAAATAAGTCTCGCGGCGGAAACTGCCGCCGGGATGGCGGCGCTTGCCGAGGGCGGCGTAGATGGCCGTCGCCGGCAGCACCGTCGGCAGCATCATCGCGACCATCATCACCGACCACATGAAGAACAGCGCCGTCAGGTCATAGAGCGTCCACGGGCGCCCGCCGGCGGCGGGCGGCATCCACATCTCCCAGCCGCCCGTGTGCATCTGCTGCATCTGCCACGACATGAACAGCAGGTAACCCCACGACACCGCCAGCACGGCGGCCATGCCGGCAAAAACAACACTCCGGTCCTTCCAGTCAAGCGGTGGCAGCGCCTCCGCCGCCTTCGCCAAAGCGGGATTTGTCTTGAACATGAATCTCCCTGAAATCCCCCCGAAATCTCCCTGAAAGGGGGGCCGCCATCATACCACGCGGGCACGCCGCCGCCCGGCGCCCGGCGGCGGGCGGGGGTTTCGGGCGGGGTTGTGCCGGTGGGGGCAAAGTAGTATGGTACCGGCATTCTATTTCACCACTTCACCACACCTATGGAGGAAGAAATGTCCAAGAACTGGAAAATCGAAGGCAATTACTTTGAGTCCTGCACCTGCGATGTTGTCTGTCCGTGCATCTTTCTGAAGTCGCCGACCAAGGGCCATTGCAAGGCGCTGGTCGGGTGGGCCATTGAGAAAGGGCACATGGACAGCACCGATCTGGCGGGCCTGAATGTCGGCATCTACCTGAACGCGCCCGGCGACCTGACCGACGGCGGCTGGAGAATCGCCCTTTACATTGACGAGCGCGCCAGCGCAGACCAGAAAGCGGCGCTCGAGAAAATCTACGGCGGCGAAGTCGGCGGCCATCCGGCGGTCATCGCGAGTCTGGTCGGCGAGGTGATGGGCGTGCACTCGGCCTCCATCCAGATTGACTACGGCGACAAGGAAAAGAGCATGGTCATCAAGGGCGTCGGCGAAGTGAAAGTCCACGCGCTTGAAGGCGCCGACGGCAAGCATGTCACGGTGGACAACCCGCCGCTGGCGGTCGCGCCCGGCCACGCGATTGCGGTACACGAGACCGATGTCATGAAATACGACCACGAAGAGAAGCACAGCCACACGGGCACGGTCAGCCTGGCGTCGGCTTTCACCTACCAGCCGGACTGAAAAACCGGTCGAATAAAACTCCTGTGAAAACGCCGCGGTTTGCCTTGCAGGCCGCGGCGGCGAAAACCACGTCAGCATCGTCTTCGCCAGCTGAGGCCGCAGGCCCGAACGGCAAAGAGGCCGCGCCGCCCGTCCGGGCGACGCGGCCTCTTCAGTATTCAATCGCCGGCTGGTGCCGATGGCCGGACTCGAACCGGCACGGCTTGCGCCACTGCCCCCTCAAGACAGCGTGTCTGCCAATTCCACCACATCGGCGTTGATTGGCCGGCTTTGCCGCCGATTGTACTACCTTCCGGTTTCCTCCGGCAGCAGCGGCACATCGCCGGGCGGTTCGCCGGCGGCGGGGACATCGGTCGGCAGGCCGGAAGGCAGGCCGCCCGGCGGCGCATCGGGAATGTCCGGCGCGGCGGCGGGGCTGTCCGGGACGGCGTCGTCGGCGCCTTCGCCAAACTCTTCGCCGGCCTCCTCCATCAGCGGCGACCCGACGGCGCCGTCGTCAATCACGCTGTCGCCGAAATCGCGGTTGGCGATGTAGGTCAGCGACAGGCTGTTGATCAGAAAAAGCGCCGACAGCACCGCGACCACCTTCGTCAGAAAAGAGGCCGAGCCTCTGGCGCCGAAGACCGAAGTCGAGCCGCCGCCCGAAAAAACCGCCCCGACTTCCGCGCCCTTGCCGCGATGCAGCAGTATCAGCACAATCAGAAGAATGGCGATGATGACTTCTATGCCAAGCAAAATTCCGTAAAGCATTGTTTCCTCACCGTTGTCAGTCGTGTTCCGGCGGCGGCGCCGCGCGGCAGATGTCCGCAAAAGCCTCCGCTTTCAGCGAAGCGCCGCCCACCAGGCCGCCGTCCACATCATTCATTTGGAA
Organism: Gammaproteobacteria bacterium; assembly: GCA_028817225.1. Lineage (NCBI taxonomy): Bacteria > Pseudomonadati > Pseudomonadota > Gammaproteobacteria > Gammaproteobacteria bacterium. The sequence continues at coordinate 34,817 of JAPPQC010000024.1, forward strand.
CAACGAGGCCGCATTATCCGTCTTTACGCTGCCGCCGTAAACCACCCGCACGCCTTCGGCGCGCCCGCCCGCCAGGCCGCCAAGCCGGTCGCGGATGAAGGCGTGCGCCTGCTGCGCCTGTTCGGGCGCCGCCGTCTCGCCGGTGCCGATGGCCCAGACCGGCTCGTAGGCGATGACAAAAGCGTCCGCGGCAAGGCCCGACAGCACCGGCGCGGCGGCGTCCAGTTGCCGCCGCAGCACTTCGCGGGTCTCGTCGGCGCGGCGCTGGTCGAGCGTCTCGCCGACGCACAGAACCGGCTTCAGGCCGGCGGCGGCGGCGGCGCGCAGTTTCCCGGCAATCTGTTCGTCGCTCTCGCGGTAAATCAGGCGGCGCTCCGAATGGCCGACAAGGACATAATCGCAGCCCAGTTCCTTCAGCATCGCCGCCGACACCTCGCCGGTGAACGCGCCGTCGCGGTGTTCGCTGATGTTTTGCGCGCCGACGGCGACGCCGCTGCCTTCCAGCACCCGCGCCAGATGCGCGATGTGCACGAACGCCGGGCACACCAGCACCTCAACCTCAGCGGGCGGCGGGCGGCGCAGAAAGTCGCGCGCCCAGTCGCCGGCAAAGCGCAGCGAACCGTGCAGTTTCCAGTTCGCGGCGACCAGCGGGCGGCGGGCGGCGTTCATCGGGTCAGGCGCCGAGCGAGCGGCGCGCCTCGTCGGCGATGCGCCCGGCCCACAGGCGGCTGGTGTCCTCAAGTTGCGACTCAACCATGATTCTCAGCAAAGGCTCGGTGCCGGACGCGCGCACCAGCACCCGCCCGCCGTCGCCCAATGCCCGCCGCGCCGTCGCCGCGGCGCGCTCAACTTCGGGAACCTGCCCGTCAAGGCGCCGCCGCAGCGGCACATTGACCAGCACCTGCGGGCACTTGTGCACGGCGGCGGCGGCGGCGCCGAGATCGTCGCCGCTTTCCACCAGCGTTTGCAGCACCACCAGCGACGCGATGATCGCATCGCCCGTCGTCGTCTTGTCGAGGCAGATGATGTGCCCCGCCGGTTCGCCGCCGAGCGTCCAGCCCATGTCGGTCATTTTTTGCATCACATAACGGTCGCCGACGGCGGCGCGCTCAAAGCCGATGCCGCGTTCGCGCAGCGCCGTCTCCAGGCCGAGGTTGCTCATTTCGGTGCCGACAACGCCGCCGCGCAGGCCGCCGCGCCGGTGCAGGCCGTCGGCGATGATGAACAGCAGTTCGTCGCCGTCCACGAGGCGCCCGTCAGCGGCCACCATCAGCACGCGGTCGCCGTCGCCATCAAACGCGATGCCGAGATCGGCGCCGCCTTCGGCGACGGCGCGCTGCAACGCGGCGGGCGATGTCGTGCCGCAATCGCGGTTGATGTTGCGGCCATCGGGCGCGGCGCCGAGCAGCGTCACTTCGGCGCCGAGCGAACGATAGACTTGCGGCGCAACCTGCCAGACCGCGCCGTGCGCGCAATCCACCGCAAGGCGAACGCCGTCAAGGCGCATCGTTTCGGGCACGGCGGCCAGGCAGAAACGGAGGTAACGCTCGCCGGCGCCGTCCACTTGCGCCACCGCGCCGGGCACGGCGGCGGCCTCGCACGACGCCTCCATCCGGCGCTCGATTTCAAGTTCCTCGTCGTCGGACAACTTGACCGCTTCGGATGAAAAAAACTTGATGCCGTTGTCCCGGTACGGATTGTGCGATGCGCTGATGACCGCGCCCGCGACGGCGCCCAGTTCACGCGCCAGATACGCGACGGCGGGCGTCGGCAGCATGCCTAACAGGCCGACGCCGACGCCGGCGGCGGCCAACCCATCGCACAGCGCCGCTTCCAGCATCTCGCCCGAAACCCGCGTGTCCCTGCCGATAACGACGCGCCCGCCGCCGCCGCGAGCAAACACCCGCCCCGCCGCCCAGCCGAGTTGGCGCACCATCTCCGGCGTCATCGGCGGCGTGCCGACAACACCGCGAACGCCGTCGGTGCCGAAATATTTTCTGTTCCGGTTCAGTGCAGCCGGGCCGGGCGGCCTATCTGGTCGTCGCCGTCTTCCTGCGGCTCGGCGGCGATGTCGTCGGCGCCGGCGTCGGTGTCGTCGTCGTCCCAGTGCTGCGGCGGCCTCGGATCCCTGCCTTCCATGATGTCGTCAATCTGGTCGCTGTCGATCGTCTCGTATTTCATCAGCGCCCCGGCCATGATGTGCAGTTTGTCCATGTTGTCTTTCAGTATCTTCTGCGTCGCGCGGTAGTTCTCGTCAATGATGCGGTGAATCTCCTCGTCTATCGCCTGCGCGGTGTCGTCCGAGAAGGTCTTGGCCTGCTGCGCGACACTGTGGCCGAGGAAGGGGTGCCCCTCCTCCTCGCTGTACGACAGCGGCCCGAGCCGCTCCGACAGCCCCCAGCGCGTGACCATGTTGCGCGCAATCTCGGTGGCGCGTTCAATGTCGTTGGAGGCGCCGGTCGTGACCGAGCCGGAACCGAACACCAGTTCCTCGGCGACGCGCCCGCCGAACAGGCTCGCAATCTGGCTTTCCAGTTTCGTGCGCGTGTGGCTGTAACGGTCTTCCTCGGGCAGAAACATCGTAACGCCAAGCGCCCTGCCGCGCGGGATGATCGTCACCTTGTACACCGGGTCGTGCTCCGGCACCAGGCGCCCGACGATGGCATGGCCCGACTCGTGGTAGGCCGTGAGTTTTTTCTCGTCCTCGCTCATCACCATGGACTTGCGCTCGGCGCCCATCATGATCTTGTCCTTGGCGCGCTCGAAGTCCGCCATCTGCACCGTGCGCTTGTTGGCGCGCGCCGCGAACAGCGAGCCTTCGTTGATCAGATTGGCGAGGTCGGCGCCGGAAAAGCCCGGCGTGCCGCGCGCCAGCAAATCGGCGCGAACATCGTCGTCGCACGGCACCTTGCGCATGTGCACCTTCAGAATCTGCTCGCGCCCGCGCACATCGGGCAACGGCACGACGACCTGGCGGTCGAAGCGCCCCGGCCTCAGCAGCGCCGGGTCGAGCACATCGGGGCGGTTGGTCGCCGAGATGACGATGATGCCCTCATGCCCCTCAAAGCCGTCCATCTCGACGAGCAACTGGTTCAGGGTCTGCTCGCGCTCGTCGTGGCCGCCGCCGAGGCCGGCGCCGCGGTGGCGCCCGACCGCGTCAATCTCGTCAATGAAGATGATGCACGGCGCGTGCTTCTTGGCCTGCGAGAACATGTCGCGCACGCGCGACGCGCCGACGCCGACGAACATCTCGACGAAGTCGGAGCCTGAAATCGAGAAAAACGGCACCTTGGCCTCGCCGGCGATGGCCTTGGCCAGCAGCGTCTTGCCGGTGCCGGGCGCGCCGACCATCAGCACGCCTTTCGGGATGCGCCCGCCCAGTTTCTGGAATTTGCCCGGGTCTTTCAGGAACTCCACCAGTTCGGAGACTTCCTCCTTGGCCTCTTCAACGCCGGCGACATCCTTGAAAGTCACCTTGATCTGGTCCTCGCCCATCAGGCGCGCGCGGCTCTTGCCGAACGACATCGCGCCGCGTCCGCTGACGCCGCCCTGCATCTGCCGCATGAAGAAAATCCAGATGCCGATCAGCAGCAGCATCGGGAACCAGCTGACGAGCAACTCGGTCAGAAACGAACGCTTCTGCTCCGGCCCGGTCTTGATCTCGACATTGTGGCCCAGCAGGTCGTTGACCAGTTCCGGGTCGCCCGGATTGTAGGTCGTGAAGCGCCCGCCGCTCGCGTAGTTGCCGGTAACGGTGCGGTTGTCGGCGTCAATCTCGACGCTTCGCACCTGGCCGTTGCGGACATCGGCGATAAACTGCGAATACGGCAGCGTCGTTGACGACTCCTCGCGCACGACAAAGTTGTTGAAGGCGATCATCAGCACGGTGGCAATGACAATCCACAGAATCAGGTTCTTCATCACATCGCTCATGCCGCACCTCCTCCGGTGGGTGAGATTTTCATGCGCTGATTATAACCCATCAAGGGAAACGCCGTTTGCGCCGTTGCAAGGCGGCGAAAGCGTTGATATAGCGTGCAATACGGCGCCCCGCAAGGCCCTGTGTCAGGCGCCGGGCGGCGGCTGAAACAGCGGAACGCCGCCAATCCGGGCAATGCGCCGCCCCGCAAGGCGCGCGTCAGCCGCCGCGCAGCGGGTGGAACAGGCGCACGCCGCGCACGCGGTAGTTGTCAATCCAGTCCAGGCCGCGCGGCGATGTCAGCCACTCGACCAGGCGCCGCGCGCCGCGGTGGTTGATTGCCGGGTGCTTTTCGGGGTTGACCAGAATCGCGCTGTACGGGTTGTGCAGCGGCGGCTCGTTCTCCACCAGCAGCGCGAGCGCGGCGCGGTTGTTGAAACTGACCCAGGTCGAGCGGTCGGTCAGCGTGTAGGCCACCAGTTCGTTGGCCAGGTTCAGCACCGCGCCCATGCCGGCGCCGGCTTCGCGGTACCAGGCGTCGGCGGCGCCGGGCGCAAGCCCGGCGGCGCGCCACAACTGCAATTCCTTTTTGTGCGTGCCGCTGTCGTCGCCGCGCGAGATGAACGGGCGGCGCCCGCGCGCAATCAGGCGCATCGCGTGCACCACATCGTCGGCGGCGCGCAGGCCGCCGGGGTCGGCGCGCGGGCCGACCAGCACATAGTCGTTGTACATGAAAGGAACGCGCGCCACGCCGTGGCCGTCGGCGACAAACTCCTGCTCGGATTCGCGGTCGTGGACAATCAGCAAATCGGCGTCGCCGCGCCGCCCGATGCTGAGCGCGCGCCCGGTGCCGACGGCGATGACCCGCACCCGGATGCCGGTGTCGGCGGTGAATTTCGGCAGCAGGTAGTCGTAGAGGCCGGAATTGTCGGTTGAGGTCGTCGAGGCCAGCGTAACCGCGGCGCCGGCATTGGCGGCGGCGGCGAACAAAAACGCCGCGCACAAGCCCGCCACAAGGCCGGCAAGACCCGTCAGAAAGTCTGTGCTTCGATGAATTCGCATACGATGTCGTTCGCCGGGCGCGCGAAAAAATCGTCCATCGCGTCCTGCTGCACCAGGCGCCCCTCGTGCAGAAAGACCACTTCGCCGCAAAGCCGGCGCACCTGCGCCAGGTTGTGCGATGTCAGGATAATCTTGATGCCCTCGCGCCGCAGTTCGCCGATGGTCCGCTCAACCCGCGCGGCGGAACGCACATCAAGTTTGGAGGTCGGCTCGTCCATCAGGATAACCGCCGGCTTCAGCGCCCACGCGCGCGCAATCGCAAGGCGCTGCTGCTGGCCGCCGGACAGCACGCCGGCCTGGCGCTCCATGCAGTCGCCCAGCCCCGCCAGTTCCAGCGCCGCCGCCGCGCGCGCGCGCCGCGCCGCGCGCGCCGCGCCCTGCAGGTAGAGCGCATGCTCGACATTGGCGCGCGCGCTGCGGCGCAGCAGCACCGGCTTCTGAAAGACCATCGTGATGGCGGCGCCCAATGCGCGCGGCGGGCGCGAATCCCAGCGTATCCGCCCGGCGGCGGGTTCAAGCAGGCCGTGGCACAGGCGCAGCAGCAGACTCTTGCCGGCGCCGTTGGCGCCGAGCAGCGCGGTGCAGTGCGCGCTGTCGCTGACAAGGCTGATGTCGTCCATCAGCGTGCGCCCGCCGGCGCGGTACATCAGGTGCTCAATTTCCAGCCTCACGAGCGGCTCCTGCGCATCGTCGCGGTGTGCAGCCACTGCGCCGCCGACGCCACCAGCAGCGACACCAGTATCAGTATCAGGCCGAGCGCCAGCGCCAGCGCCAGATTGCCCTTGCTGGTCTCGAGTGCGATGGTCGTCGTCATCACGCGCGTGGAATGGTTGATGTTGCCGCCGACGATCAGCACCGCGCCGACCTCGGCGTTGCCGCGCCCGAAACCGGCGAGAATCGCGGTAACGAGGCCGAAGCGCCCCTCCCACAGCAGCGTGCGCGCCGTCGCCAGCGTGCGGCTGCCGAGCGAGCGCAGTTGTTCGTGGTATTCGTCAAACAGCCCCTGAACAACGCCGCAGGACAGCGCGGCGATGATCGGCAGAATCAGCAGCGTCTGCGCGATGATCATCGCGACCGGCGTGTAAAGCAGGCCGAGCGGCCCGAGCGGCCCGGCGCGCGACAGCAGCAGGTACACCATCAGGCCGACGACGACCGGCGGCAGGCCCATGAAAGTGTTCAGCAGGTTGATCCAGAAGCGCCGCGTCGGAAAGCGGCTGACCGCCAGCAGCGCGCCCAGCGGCAGCCCGACCAGCGCCGCCACCGCGACCGCCGTCAGGCTGACCCTCAGCGACAGCGCGATGATTTCAATCAGGCCGGCGTCGAGATTCACCAGCAGCAGCAGCGCCGTTTGCAGCGCGTCGGAAAAATCGGTCATCGCGGGCGCAACATTATACAGGAAGGCGCACCAGGGCGGCGCCGCGTACAAAACAAAGCCGCGCTTCCCGAAGGAATTGCGCGGCTTTTCCGGCGAGGCGGCCCGCGCCGCCTCAACGGGTGGATGCGGCGTCCTTAACTCGCAAAAGCAACATTGACACTGTTGCTGCTGCCCGAGTTGAAGGCGCCCACTCCGGCGGCAATGCCGACGCCGAGGCCGGTCGCCACCGTCGCGCCAATCACGCCGATTCCGATGGGCATCGCGATCATCCCGGCAACGACCAGCGCGCCGGCGAATGTGGCGGCGCTGGTGGCGCCGATGACGGTGCCGCCCAGGGTCAGGCCGGTGCCGAAGATCAGGCCGATGCCGACCTGGCAGCCGATCCAGCTGAGGGTCACGCCGGTCAGGGCGCCGAAGATCTCGCCTCCGTGTATCCCCGTCAGTTCGCTCTCCTTCAACTTCCGCAGCGCCATGCTGAAATCGGGATAGTCGGGCACCACGATGTTCAGTTCATCGGCGGTGTTCTGCTGATAGACGACTTCCAGATTGTCAACCGAAGAGAGGCTTTTCAGCATGGCCTCCTCCAGTTCCGACCCGGCATCGGGGTCGCTCAGCGCACGGCCAATAACGACAGCCGCGATTTCATTGACCATCGGAACCGGGAAAGCCGACCCGATATTGGCTCTGCGACTGTCCCCGCGATGTTCATTTGCCATTGAAGCCGGTCTGACCGGCTCGCCCACGCCTTGTGATAAGCGCGTTTCCATTGTTTACCTCCTGTGGGTGTTGGTGATTTCCGCCGGAACAAAACGCCACAAAGCGCGGTCCCGACAACATGGCGCACATTAGACTGCGGCGCGGCGCGGGCCGCAAGACTGACAAAGGTGTCTGAGCCGCCCGCAACGCCGTCGCAGGGGACTGCCAGAGGTTACTGAACCGGCGGCGGCGAAACGGGGCGCATCGCCGGGCGGCGAACACCGCCGGTGCGCGGCGCGTTATCTGTTCTTCAGTACCGCGGCGACTTCTTTCGCGCCCATGAAGTTCATGTCTTTGGCGGAAAGTCGGGAGACCTGGCCCCAGGCGGCGCGCAGGTTGGGCATTTCTATGCGCGACACCAGATGCTTGAACATCTCAAGGCGCTCGGCCAGCACCGCCTCGACATCCGGGTCCAGATGGCCGCCGTCGCGGCGCGCGGCCTGCTGGCCGCCGACGCGCTCGCCCAGCGCCTTGAACTCCGGCGCCGGCAGACTGTGCTGCAACACCGTGAGCAGCAGGTCAAGGGCGGTGATGCGCGACTGCGCCAGCGTCAGCGCCAGCGAAAAACCCTCGGCGCGCGCCTGGTGCCAGGTGCCGGGCGGCATGTAAATCACATCGCCGGGGTTCAGCGTTACCGAGACGAACTTCTCGTCATTCTCCAGGGCGGGCTTTTCTATCGTAATCCACGGCAGTCGCAGCACTTCGCGGTCGGGCGGAAACACGATGTTGAACTGCGGGTTGCGAATGACCGGCTCGCGCCCGATGCGCCAGTGTTTGCGCCCATCAACCTGCATCAGCCACACCGGGTGCGTGTCGAAGTGGGCGATGTAGCCCTTGCCGTCGGGCGAATAATAGGCGTTGAAATGCGGCGTCGCCGCCGAATACACGCCGGCGCGGAACGAATCCAGAAACGCCTTCAGTTCGCCCTCCGCATCCAGCACCGAGGCGCCGACCGTCATGCCGGACTCATACACCTTCTCCGCCTGCGACGGCTCCAGTTCCACTTCCGCCGACCAGTTTCTGGAATCAAAGAAATTGGCCCGCAAGTGGCCGCAGTGGTGCACCGTGTGCTCCATGAAGCGCTCGCGGCTCAGCAGGTGCGAGAACCGTCCGGGGTCGTTGTGGTGCATGAAGAAACTGCGTTTCTCCCAGTAGTCGCTGAAAAACTCCTCGCGGTCGAAATCCCCGAGCAGCAGTTCAAGCGCGGATGCGGCTGGCCTTGTGTCGTCCATCAGAAGAACATTATAACGGTTCAGGCGCCCCTCAGTCAGCCTTTTTGACATTCAGCGCAATCAGGTCTTCGGTGGACATTTTCGCCAGTTGCGCGAACTTGCGGCGCAGGTCTTCCATCTCAATGCGCGACACCAGGTCTTTGGCGGCGGCCAGGCGTCCGGCCAGCGCCTGCTCGACGCCGCCGGGCAGCGCGCCGTTGCCGCCGCGCGCCGACGCCGCCACGCCGCCGACGCGCTCCGTCAGCGCGCTGCATTCGGACGACGACAGGCGATCCTGCATCACGCCGCACACGAGGTCGGCGACGGTGATGTGCGCCGAGGCCAGCGTCAGCGCCAGCGAATAACCGCGCGCCGACGCCCGGTGCCAGGTGCCCGGCGGCATGTACGCGACATCGCCCGGCTCCAGCGTAACCGACATGAACTGTTCGGGGTCGTCCAGCGGCGGTTTGTTGACGGTAATCCACGGCAGTTTCAGCACCTCGCGGTCGGGCGGAAAGCCGAGGGTCATCGGCGGGTTGCGAACCACGGGCTTGCGCCCGAGATACCAGTGCTTGCTGCCGGCGACTTGCAGAAACCACACCGGATGGGCGTCAAAATGAACGCTGTAGCCTTTCCGGTCGGGCGAGTAATAGGCGTTGAAATGCGGCGCCACGCCGAACAGGCAGGCGCGGAAAGAATCCAGAAACGCCTTCAGCGCGCCGCTCTCGCGCATCATGGACGCGGCGACGGTCATGCCCGACTCAAACACCTTCTTCGCCTGCCCGGGCCGGATAACCACTTCCGACGGCCACCCCTGCGGGTCCAGATAGGCGCCGCGCAACACCCGGCAATGACGCACCTCCTCGTCCATGAACTGCTCGCAACTCAGCAGGTGCGCGAAACGCTGCGGGTCGCCGTGGTGAATAACGCAGGTGCGCTTCTCCCAGTGGTTGGCAAAAAAGTCCGCACGATCAAAATCCCCAAGCAGACTGTCAAGCGCCGACATTGGCGCCGATTGCCCGTTCACCGCCGCGCCCGCACGAGCCGTTGTCACACTGTTGCCGTTCATTGTTCTATTGTACGAAATAACACGCCCCTCCGCCTGCACTAATCACCGGCATTCACCAATGCCAGTCCGTCGCCCTATGGCGGCGGACGGGTGCCAGTGCCAGTCCGCCGTCCTACGGCGGCGGACGGGTGATCACATGCAGCGCGGCAAGGCGCGATTCGGCGTCCGGCGCCACCTGCGTCGGCGGCGGCGGCGAGAATTCCGAGAAGGCCTGCCACAGTTCGTGCCCCGACCACGATTCGGCGCCGCCGTACAGCGCGCGCTTCAATGCGCCGATTTCGCGGTGCAGGCGGTCGCCGCCGGGGGCCGCCGCGCACAGGTCGGCGGCCTGGCCGATGGTTGCCGGAGCATCACCGGGCCAGACCAGCGCGGCCCATTCCATCAGCGCGTCTTTGGCGGCGCGCGCATCGCCGGCGGCGCAGGCGTGCTTCAATCGCGCGCGGCACAGACGCAGAAAACGCGCGCCTTCGCGCCAGCGCAGCCACCAGCCTCGCCACACGGCGCGGCTGAAAAACGCCAGCGTCGCAAGCCACGCGGCGGCCAACGCAAGGCTGAACCACATCCACGGACTGGCGCGGCGCGGCGCCTGCGGCGGCGGCGCGGCGGCGGCGACGCCCGCGGCTTCACCCAAAGTAACCACCGCGCCAACATCACCTTCGGCGATTTCCAGTTCGCGCGCCGCCAGCACCGCGTATTCGAGGCGGTCGGTGTCGGTGTTCCACCACGGAATGCGAATCGCCGGCAGCGTGCGGCGCCCGGCCCTGGACGGTATCAGCACGATGTTGCGGCGGCGCTCGCCGGTGGAGTTCTCGCCGTCAATGCGCCCGCTCAGGCGCGCCTGGTCGGGATAGACATTGAAGTCATCCATCTGCGGCCATTCAATCTCCGGCAACTGGTTCGCCGAAACGCCCTTGCCGCGCAGTATCAGCGTGCGTACCAGCGAGTCGCCGACCTTCCAGCCCGCCGGTTCCTGCGACCACTTCTCCTTCAGTTCCACCGAGCGCGCCGGCAGCCAGCCGCCGGGGAATGAAGGCGGCGCCGGGCGCACGGTGACGCGCACCGCCTGCGACTGTTCACGCACATTGAAGCGCCGGTTGTTTTCAATATACGACCCGGCCAGCACAATCGGGTCAAACGCCAGTTCGCCGCTGTTCTGCGCGAAAAACAGGTAGCGCTGCTCAAACACCTGGTAACTTCTGCCGTTGCGCGGCGCCTGGTAGCGTTTCATGCCGCCGAGGTTCTCGACGACGACATCGCCGTGCGGTTTCAGCGGCGTTACCGAACCTTTCAGGCTGCGCGTCGTGAACACCCGCAGCACAAACAGCGACTGCTGCTGCACATACGGCGAGCGCGGCTGAACCTCGGTTTCAATAAAGGTGTCGCCGGGCGGCGTCTGCGCCAGCGCCGAAGGCGGCGCCCAGCACTGGAATGCGACGGCGCACGCTGCGAGCGCGCGCCTTGCCACGGCGGCTCGCCGGAACCCAGCAACGCAGGCCGCGAGCAAGCGTCCTGCGGCGGCGGCGCAAACCGAAAGCAACCGCCTTACCACGGCGACTCGCCTCCGCGTTCGCCGCTGGCCCTTTCCTTGCGCCGGTTCAGGTGATGGAGTTTGCGTTGAAGCAGCCGCCGCGGGTCGTCGGAAATGCGGCGCAGGTATTGCTCAATCGCCTGTTCGTCCTCGGTCATCGCCTGCGTCGCCGAATCGTCGGCGCCGGCGGTGTCGCTGCTGTCGCCCTGCGCCTCGTCGGAATCACCCGCCGCGTCCTGGTTGTCGCCGCTGTCGGACTCGTCATTGTCGGCGCCGGCCTGGCGCTGCTGCGCGCGCCGCGCCTGGTCTTCGCCGTCGCCCTCTTGCTGCTGCGCCTGCTGCTGCTCGCCTTCGCCGCCCTGCTGCATCTGTTGCTGCATCTGCTGCATCACCTGCTCGACCAGGTTCAGGTTGTGCTGCGCGTCGTCGTTGTCCGGCTCCAGTTCCAGCGCGCGGCGGTAGGCGGCGACGGCCTGCTGCAAGTCGCCGGACTGCGCCAGCGCGTTGCCGCGGTTGTACCAGTCGCCGGCGCCCGCCAGCGGTTCCAGCGTTTTGGCGGCGTCGGCGAAGTCGCCGTTGCGGTATTGCGCCGCCGCCTTCCATCGCGCATCCTCAAACAGGCGCGCGGCGCGGGCGGCGTCGCCGTGCGACAGCGCGCGCGCCGCCTGCTGGTCGGGGCGCAGCCAGGCGTCCAGCCAGTCCTGCGCGTAACCGGTTTGCGGCAGCGGCAGCAGCAGCGCGGCGGCCACGGCCAGCACGCCGCGGCGAAACGCCAGCGCCGCCAGCGGCGCCAGCAGCAGCAGCAGCCACGGGCCGCGTTCGCGCCAGACTTCGGTGGCCGCCTTCTCGCTGTCTTCGGCCTTCGCCGCCGGCGATGTCTTCGCCCACGCCGCGAGGTCGGACACATCGGCGCTGCCGGCAAGACCGAGGCGGCGGTAGATGCCGCCGCCGGCCTGCGCCAGCGCGCGCAGCGCGTCACCGGCCAGCGCCGGCACGACAATCTCGCCGCCGTGCGTCAGAAAATCGCCCGACTCCAGCGGCACCGGCGCGCCGCTGTCGGTGCCGACGCCCAGCACCGACACGCGGTAATTCCTGCCGGCCAGGTGGCGCGCCTCGGCGGCGGCGCGCGCGTCGGCGTAGTCGGTCACCATCAGGATATCGCCCGCCGGCACGCCGGCTTGCAGCAGCAGCGCGCCGGCCTCTTGCAGCGCGCGGTCGGGGCGGCTGCCCTGCGCCGGCAGCAGGTCGGTCGTCAGCGATTGCAAATACAGTTCTATCGCGTTGCGGTCGTCGGTCAGCGGCACGACGACGAACGCCTGGTTGGCGTACACCACCAGCGCCGTCTGCCCGGATTCGCGCTGCGACAGCAGGTCGGTAATCTTGAAGCGCGCGCGCGACAGGCGGCTGGGTTCAATGTCGGTCGCGTCCATTGAGCGCGACAGGTCAAGCGCGATGACAAACGCCGACTGGTCGCGGAACACCGGCTGCGGCAGGCGC
>JAPPQC010000025.1 GCA_028817225.1 Gammaproteobacteria bacterium
GCGCCGCCGTAATCCACGCCCCGCAGCGCGGTGCCGCCGAGCGTCCAGTGCACCGTCGTCGCCTCCGCGTGGGGCGCGTCCAGCACAATCGAGAACACCGCGTTCGCGCCTTCGGGCGCCGAAACCCGGTGCGACGCGACCCCGGCCATTGAGCGCGCGATGCTGGCAATGCTGCCGCGCGACACTTGCGGGCCGTCCGTGTCCAGCGTCGCCGCAAACAGCACGCCGGGTTCGGGGTCGCCGCCGAAACCGGTCAGGCTGATCTGAAAGTATTCCTCCGGCTCGCCGGCGCCGCCGGACCCGTCGTCGTCGGTGTACAAAAGCACAATGGACGCCTGCGTCGCGCCCGCCGCAACCCTGACAGTGCCGGCAAACGGAAGGGCGGTTACCGCCGCGCCCTGCACCCGTTCAAAGTCATCCGCCGACGCGCTGTCGCCCTCCGCCGCCGCCGAAATCCGGTACGAGACTTCCACATCTTTTGTGTGCGCCCGGTCAAGGCTCACCCGCCAGGTCTGCGAAGTGCCCTCAACGCCCGTCCCGAACGGCGCCGACAGGCTGACCAGCGGCTGCCGGACGCTGGCGGCGATTGTGACGGCGCGATCGGCCATGCCCATCGCGCCCGGCGGCGCGAGAGAGGCGCTGCCGATTGCCGTTCGCGGCGTGCCGAGTTCAATCACCAGCGTTTCCGCCTCCTCCGCGATGTTGTCGCTGTGCACCGCCAGCGCAATCTGTCCGGCGGTCTCGCGGGCGGCGATGACCAGTGTGCCGGTCGTCGCCTGCGCGCCGAGGTCCGCCGGCTGCGCGATGTTGTAGTCGTCAACGACGGCGGCGGTGCCGGAAACCGCGAACGGCACAAACACCGGGGCGGTCGGAATGCCGCCCCTCAGCGACACTGTGAACGACGCCGTCGCGCCCTCGGCGACGGTCGGCGCATCAGGCGCGACGCTGACGCTCAAGGGGTCGCTGGCGGGGATGATGATGGTCGCGGAACTGTTCGTAAAGCGCCCGGGGCCGGCGGCGCGCGGCGTGCCGAGGACGATAATCAGCGTTTCCTCGTCCTCGGTGTAGGGATCGTTGTTTATTCGTACCATAATCGAGCGTGTTCGGTACGAAAAGAATCGGTCGTCCCTGCCATAAAACCGGAACTCGCCACCCGTCGCGCTTGGCCCCAAATTACGGGGCTGGGCAATGTCGTAGTCATCGGCATCCACCGTGCCCATGATTGTGAACGGCACAGCCACAAAGTCCACCGACTGCGTGTCCACGGTTACCGGGAAGAACGGTATATGGCCTTCGGGCTGACGGGGATTGCCGCGGCCTATTTCAATGCGGGCGACCGCCGCATCGTCGTCCACGATGGACACCGTGCCGGCGCCGCCGGCGGCGAATGTCGCGACACCGCCGCGGCTGGAAACCACGGCCTCGCCCAGCACGACGCGGATGGTCTCGACATATTCGTTCCAGTTGTCGTCGGCAATGGCGACTACCGGCGCCGACGCGGTGATGGCAAACGCCGGAACGGTGATCATCGCCGGCGGCGGCGCATCGTAGTCGGGGATGTATTCGGCGCGCGGCGCCGGCAGGCGGACTTTCGCGGTGCCGCCGCCGACAATGGAGACCGGCACCGTCACATCGCCCGCCGACGGCGCGCTCAGGCGCACGGCGACCGGCGCCGTCGTGCCTTCCGCCGCAAAGGTGTTTTCAACGCGGTAGGTGATGGGGTCGTTCTGCGCGACGCTGACTTCGGCGGTGGCCGTCAGAATGCCGGCGGCGCCGCCGCCGCCGAAGACATCGCCGAGCATCAGCGTCAGCGTTTCGGTGGCCTCGTTCAGCGTCTCGTCGGTGATGCCGATGCGCACCGTCTGCGGCGTTTGCCAGTTGGCCGCGGTGAAGGTCAGCGTGCCGCTGGCGACATCGTAATCCGACGCCTCGACCTCGCCGCCGACCGTCCAGGTTACCGATGTAACGCCGCCGAAGCCCTCGCCGCCGAGGGCGACGATGAAGGTCGCGGTGTCGCCTTCATGCACCTGCACGCCGGCGGCGGCGGCGTCGCGGTCCGGCGTGGTGCCGGCCTCAATCGTGTAAAACGACGGCGTTGACGGCGACGCCAGCACCGTCAGGTCGGCGTCGCCGAGAGCCACCCTGCCGCCTGCGGCGCTGACCTGCGGCTCGCCCAGCGACACCCGCACCGATTCGGTGCCCATGGCGCGCGCGTCAAGGCGCAAGACCACCGCGCCGGTGGTGTCGCCCGGCTGGATGACCAGATTGCCGCGGCCCGGAGTGCCCGCATCCGCGCCCGCCGTCAGGTCTTCCGCGACCGCGCCGCCGGCGCCGCTGAACTCGTACGGCAGCGTAATCACACCCGCCGAGCCGTCGGCGGCGCCGTTCAGGGTGGCGATGAAGGTCGCCGTCCCGCCCCACAGCGTCCAGTACCTGCCGGTGGAAATGGCGAGGTCAACGGTGATGTCGTCGTTGTCCCTGAGAACCACATTCAGGCGGTCGTTGGCGATGGTGACGAACTCGGCGACTGCGGGGGGAAGGCTGTCCATGTCGGGCGTCCACCGGATGCGCGCCGTGGCATGGTCGGCCTGGTTCAAGTTGTTTTCTTGCGCGCGGGAAAGGAGAGCCACCGACCAGGAACTGACATAAGCCCCGTCATAACTCTCGGTGCCATTGTTCACTATCCTGACATCGCCGGAGGCGGCGGGACGGGCCTGGCAGGTGAAAGTGCAGCCGGACACCGAGTAGTCACCCTGAAAATCCTGCCGTATCCGTCCGCCGCGGACGACGAAATGCACCGTCATGCTGTCGCCGCCCTCGGTCCATTCGCCATCCGCCTCTATCGAGAGTGTGGCGTGGTCGTCTTCAAGAATCGTGAACGAGTAGCGGTTTGCGTATCTGTCCCCGACCGCCGATGCAGGCGTAATGCCGCGCAGCCGCGGGGCGACATTGAAAGGCGCGCCAAACTCAATCCGGAATCTCTCGTGGCCTTCCACATCCACATCGGGCGTCGCGGTAATCCTCATGCCGACATCAAAACCGAAGAAGCCGGGTTGCCGGGCACGAAAATCATTTCTGTTGAGGACGCCGCGGCTGATCAGGCCGTATTCATTGCTGCCGTCGCCCTGCCCGGGGCCGGCGGCGCCTGCGGGGTGCCGGACCGTGTAGTCGGCGGTGGTGGCGCCCCCGTTGACACCGGCGAACGGGATAATCCGGTAAGGCGCGTCAAAATCCGCGCCACGACCCGGGCTGTGGTAGAGAACCACCTCGGCGCTGCCGCCTTCTTCCGGCAGGTTGGCGCTTGTGCCGCCCCTCACTCCGTACACAAGCCCGTTGCCATGAATTGTGGCGGACATGCGCGACGCGGTCGTCGCCAGTTGGGTGTCGGCTGCGGTGCGCGCCGCGGTCAACTCCACCGTAACCGTCTCATCCGGCTCGCTGACATCGTCCCGGCGCGCGGTGAAACTGCGCCGGGCGCTGCGGCTGCTTGCGGGTATCGTGGCCGTGTGCGTCAGCCGCTGGTCGGCGAAGTCCGCCGCGGTGATGCCGCCGGTGAACCGGTAATCCACCACCACAGCCTCGGTCGGAATGCCGCCCGTCAGCAGAATGTCGAAGTGCGCGGTGTCGGTCCCTTTCAACCCCGCCCGAGGGGGAAAGGTGCCCCTTTCGTTCACCAGCGACGGGTTGACCGGCCCCAGCGACACGATGACGGGGTCGCTGTCGCGGATGCTCAGCGTCGCGGAGTGGCGCTGCCTGTCGTCCGTCAGCCGCAAATCGGAACCGGGCGCGTTGACGCCGGTCAGCATCACGACCACCGTCACGGTGACGCGGTTGTAGCCGTCTTGCAGCAGCGGAATGACCGCCCCGATCTCTTCGCCCGTGCCGGGCCACCCCGCCGGCACGGTGATGGTGCCGACCCTGCTCCTGTAATTGTGCGGCCTGCCGTGGTTGACGCCCCACACCGCCGTGCCGGCGCCCAGTGTCCAGGTTACCGTGGCCGTCGCGTTCAGGTTGGCGGGGATGGCCGCCGGGTCGGCGCCGGCGGCGATGGGCATCAGACGCACCAGGACATCGGTGGCGGCCTCGGTGACCGCCACGGAAATCGGCTCAACGCGCAGAATGTCGCCCGTATCGGGCCGGATGGTCGTCGCGGTGCGGGCCGAGTTGTCGAGGAAAATGGCGCCCGCGCTCGCGGAAAAACCGGTCAGGGTGACAAAGATGTCTTCCCTCAAATCCGCGAAGTTGTCCCACACCACCGCCAGCGTGATGCTTTGCGTTGTGTCGCCGGCGCCGAAAGTCACCGTGCCCGTGCCGCAGGGGTTGGAGGCGGGGTCGGTGCAGAGGTAGTCGGCGCCGGGCGTGGCCGTGCCCTCCAGCATGTAGTCAACGGTCAGGCTGTCGCCGGTGTCCAGCGTGCCGCCGGAAAGGGCGATATCAAACATCACCTCGCGTCTGCCGTTCCCCGCCGGGCCGTCGCCGCTGTTGGCCGGCTCCAGCACCGACGCTTCCCGCGCCTTCGCGACGACGGCGATTCTCTCGTCGTCGGTGATGTCAAAAGAGGCCCGGTTATCGGTCGAGGACGGCGACAAGGCCGCCTCGGTGCGGGGGCGCGCGTTGGACAATTCAAGAATGACATTCTCGGTGTTCTCAACCCGCGTGTCGTCCACCGGCTCAAACTCAATGCTCAGCCGGCCCTGTCCGGGCGGGAAAGTCATCGTGCCGCCGCGCGTGCCGGCATTGAAGGTGATGTCGCCGCCGTGCCTGATTCGGTAGTCGTCACCGTAATCGGCGTCGCCGCTCAGCCGGTAGTCCACCATCACCGGCACGCCGGAGACCACCGGGCCGTTCTCGCCCACCAGCACAAAGGCCATCGTCGGCGTCGCCACGGCGCCCTCCACCACCGTCCGCGGCACGACGGACGGCTGGATAAACGGCACCGGGTCGGATTCAATGGCCGCAGTGATGACCGTCCCGGTCACGCCGACTTCGCCGAAAGCGCCGGTGATGCCGGCGGTGCTGATGGCGAACTGAAAGCCCCGCAAATCCGGCTCAATCTCGCGGTCGCGGGCGACGGACAAATCCATCCGCCAGGTGGACGCGCCGGCGGCAAAGGTCGCCGTGCCCGACAGCGGCAGCGCCGGAAGCCCGGCAAAATCACCCGCCGTCGCGGAGGTCACCCCGGCGACAGGATCCGCGCTCCACGGCGCCGACGGCAGTGTGCCGGCGACCGGGTC